>JAILBI010000022.1 GCA_024681175.1 Acholeplasmatales bacterium | reverse complement strand
GATACTGCAAATGCATATAGAAATGAAAGAGCGGTAGGTAGAGGCATAAAGAAAGCTAATGTTAAAAGAGAAGATATTTTTATATCTACTAAATTATGGCCATCAGAATACGAAAATCCAAACGCAGTAGATGAAACATTAGAAAGATTAGACCTAGATTATATTGATTTATTATTTATCCATCAACCAACTAAAAATTGGAGAGAAGGATATAAGCAATTAATAAAAGCATATAATGATGGCAAAATTAAAGCTATTGGTGTATCTAATTTTGAAGGTGAATATATAAATGACCTATTGAATGAATTTGATGTATATCCACAGGTTATTCAGGTTGAGTGTCATCCATTTTATCCTCAAACTGAATTAAGAGAAATAATAAAAGAAAAAGATATTAAAATAATGTCATGGTATCCTCTAGGTGGTAAAGGAATGACATCTGAATTATTAAATAGTGATATTATTAAATCATTATCAAATAAATATAATAAAACTCCTGCCCAAATTGTATTAAGATGGCACTTAGATATGGGGTTTATTGTTATTCCTGGTTCTAAAAATAAAGATCATATTAAAGATAATATTAATATATTTGATTTTAAATTATCAAAAGAAGATATGAATGAAATATCTAAATTAAATAATAATCAAAGAAGATATATTAGAACAGATGAAGCATTAGAAAATTTCTTAAATTGGAAAGTTACTTACGAGGTGAAATAATGTATAAAAAAGGTTATGTTTACCATCTTATGGATATTGGTGGCCCAACAGATGTAAGAGAAGAATATTTTAAAGAAGCTGTAGATGAAATGATGCGATCTAGAGTATTATGTCATAAAGCTAATTTAGTATCACCTGATGATTTTTCTTATAATAATTATTTAGAAGAATTATTTGGAAGAAAATTAGACGATGTAAGAATATTAACTCCATTTACATGTGATTTTGGGAATAGAGTTAAATTTGGTAAAGATGTATTTATCAATCATTCTGCGATATTATCAGCATCTGGTGGAATTGAAATTGAAGATGGTGTATCAATCGCACCAGGTGTTAGAATTGCAACAATAAATCATGATTTTAACAATCGTCATACTATTTATACATATGGCAAGGTTACGATTAAGAAGAACGCTTGGATTGGTATGAATGTTACTATTTGTCCCGGTGTAACAATAGGTGAAAATAGTGTTATTGCGGCAGGGGCTGTAGTGACAAAGGATGTACGTGATAATGCAGTTTTTGGTGGATGTCCTGCTAAATTAATTAAAATGTTAGATCCTAATGAACAAAAAGAAAAGTGGTAATAGATAATGGTTTGAATACCATTATCTTATGCTCTGCCAACTTGAAAATGACAAGGCATCTTAATTGATGCCTTTTTATTCACGTCTCTAACAACTCGAAAATAACCGACTCGAAAAAAACCGAGCAAAATATTGACTTATAATTATTCTAGATTTATAATTAAGATAAAGAGTGGTGATTATTATGTTTTATGGTAGAATTGATGAATTAAAAATGTTAGCAGATGCATATGATAATGATTCATTCGAAAGTATTGCAATGTATGGAAGACGTAGAATAGGAAAAAGTGAATTAATTAAAGAATCCTACAAAAATTTTGATTGCAAAAAAATTTATTATGAATGTAAAAAAGCTTCCGAAGAATTTAATGTAAAAGCTTTATCCGATAAATTAGCTGAAGTATTTGAAATTCCAAAGCCGGATTTTAAAACTTTAAATGATACTTTGAGATTTATTTTTGATAAATCAGTTAATGAAAAAATAATATTAGTGATTGATGAATATCCATATATGAGAGGTAAAAGCGATTTTTTGGATAGTATAATTCAAGGTGTTATTGATGATTATAAAAATAAATCCAAAATCAAATTTATTCTATGTGGTTCTTATATTGATGTCATGGAGCTTATATTAAGTAATAAAAGCCCTTTATATGGAAGATTTACTTATAAATTTAATATTAAACAAATGAATTATTTTGAATCATCATTGTTTTATAAAAATGCTAGTAATGAAGATAAAGTAAAATATTATTCTGTATTCGGTGGTGTTCCTTACTATAATCAATTTATAGATGATAAGTTAAGTGTAAAAGAAAATATAATTAATTTAGTTATCGGCAGCAAGGCTAGATTATTGCCTGAAGCAGAAGGCTTTCTAAATGAAGAGATAACCAAATTAAATAATGCCAATGAATGTTTTATGGCAATTGCAGAAGGTAATTCCAAGTTTAATGATATTTTGCAAAACTCAAATGTTTCTTCAAGTCCAACATTATCTGATGTTTTAAAAAAATTAATTAATATGGATGTAATAGAAAAAATATATCCAATTAATGATGAAAGTGAAAAGAAATCCTATTATAGGATTACTGAAAGACTATCATTGTTTTATTATAGATATATTTTTAAACGAGGATCATATTTTAATGTTATGTCAGCAGAAGATTTTTATGATGAATTTGTTTCGGATGACTTTGAAAGATATTATGTTCCTAAAGAATTTGAAAATATTTCAAAGCAATATTTGATTATTCAAAATAAGAATAAAAAAATAAATCCCCCATTGTATAAAGTTGGTAAATATTATTATGATTTACCAAAAGAAAAGAAAAATGGTGAATTCGATGTTGTTACTTTAAGTAGGGACGGATATGATTTTTACGAAGTAAAATTTACAACTAAGCCAATAGATGATAAAGTGATTAATGAGGAAATATATCAATTAGCTAAGGCTAATATCAAATATAATAAGCTTGGTTTTATATCTAAAAGTGGCTTTGATATTTCGGATTCTAAGGATTATTATCTGATAACATTAGATGATATTTATGCTTAATTGGTTCGAATACCATTATCTTATGCCCCAACAACGAAAAAAATGATTAGGTATCTTCGGATACCTTTGTTTGCTTAATAAAACAAAAAAGAGAGTTTCCTCTCTTCAAATAAGCTATTTAATGATTTCTATTATTTTGTTGAGTAATTCAACATTTACAATTACATCTTGATTGATGATATTATTAAATTCATGAACTGAGTGTGATTTGTTATCGAAAAGAACTTCTAGATTAGATATAACACTGATTTCTTTTACGAATTGAACCTCTCATGACTAAAAGTCACAAGATTCTCACTTCATAGTCCTTTGGACCAAGGCCTCTTACATGGACTCCAT
>JAILBI010000200.1 GCA_024681175.1 Acholeplasmatales bacterium | reverse complement strand
GATTTTAAAATAGATGTTATTTTTTCATTTCCATCTATATCCTTTTCTATGAATTCTATATTGAATTTTGATCTTTTTATTTTTCTTATTCCAGAAGATGCAATATAGATTTTTCCTGTTTTTTTCATTTCTTTACTACCTTTATGAATGGGAACATAATAATTATAGTTGTTTACGGCTATACACACGCCTATATACTTTCTTCCTCCGTTCATACTTGATTCAAATTTAGAATCCATCACATTCTTTAAATTTATATCTTCTTTCAAAAAATCTATATATTTAGACTCAACGTTTATTAACCTTAACATTATCTATCCTTTTACAAAAAATAAGGTTAGGCAATTGCCTAACCTCACCTTACACTTTTGGTAGTAAGTCACCTTTTGTATGTAACCTCGCGCTTATGGTGGCGAATCACCATTTGTATGTAACCTCGCACTTATGGTAGCGAATCACCATTTGTATTATTACATTAATACTATAACAAAGAAATACCTAAATGTAAAGCAATTAATATTTGTTACATATTTAATTTTCAATTATATTTTAACAATGCTTGACATATATAACAAAGAAAATCGTGTTTGAGAAAAAAGCCTTTTTAGAATCAAATAAAAAATCTTGGACTTGCCAAGATTTTTATTGTTTATGCTCTAAATGATGTCTATCAAGTGTAGATAAATCTAGATCATCTATAAAATTTTCACCCTTTAATGTATTAGGCTCATGATCAAATATAATATCCTTTGAATTTAGAGATGTTGATGCAAGATAAAGCATTATTGCAGCACAATTAGAAACATTTAAGCATCTTACCTTATCTGTTGTAGGTATTCTATAACAATCTTCTAGATTTTCTTTTAATAAATCATATGCAATACCTTCATTTTCAGCACCTAGGATAATATAACAATCCTCATTTTCACAATCCTTTTTAAAATCAATTTTATCTATACCCTTATGACCATATCTAGTTAAATAATAAAATTTACCTTTATTTTTAGATTTGAAATCATCAAAATCATCATATTGTTCATATTCTAAATGCTCAAAATAGCCTACACAGGCTCTTGCAATACGCTTCTTATCAAAGATAAAGCCATATGGCTTTATTAAATGAAGCTTAGCATTAAAGCCTACTGCACTTCTTATAATATTACCTGTGTTTTCAGCAATTTCAGGATGATATAATACAATATTTATTTTCATATTATATTTCTTCTCCATCTAAATTATATTCATCACAATTTAATATTTTAACTTCTACTATATCGCCAAGCTTATGCTCATCCTTACCAGCGAAATAGATGCATCCATCTATATCATCTGGGGCAAACATATAATTTCTTGCCATATACATATATGATTGTTCATCATATCCTATTACAAAGCATTTAATATTTTTGCCTACAAATTTTTCTTTATTATTTTTTAATGCAATTTCACTTTGAGTACTCATTAATCTTTCATAACGACGATGCTTTTCATCCTCTGATATTTCATCAGGATATGTTGTCGCAAGTGTACCTTCCTCAAGTGAGAATGTAAAACAGCCTAATCTATCAAATTTAACTTCTTTTACAAATTCAATTAAATTATCCATATCCTCATTAGTTTCATATGGGAATCCTACAATAAATGTAGTTCTTAATATCGCATTAGGTATTTCTTTTCTAATCTTTTTAAATAAAGATAATAAATATTCTCTTGAGCCTCTACGCTTCATAGCCTTTAATATTTTATCTTCAGAATGCTGAATTGGAATATCAAAATAAGGCATCATTTTATCATTATTTTTAATAAAATCAATTAATTCATCTGTAACAATATCAGGATATAAATATAATAATCTTATTTTAAAATTACCATCTATTTTACATAATTCTTTTAATAAATCTACTAAAGCTAATTTTTTATAAATATCATATCCATATTTTGTTGTATCTTGTGAAATTAAATCAATTTCATATACACCCTCATTTACAGCATTTTGAACCTCTTCAACAATATTTTCAATTGTTCTAGATTCTAAATTGCCTCTAATTAAAGGAATTGCACAAAATGCACAACGATTTAAGCATCCTTCAGATATTTTAATATATCTCATATAATTAGGTGATGTTACAAGTCTTTGTAATGGATCTATTTTATCTTCATTTTTGAAATTAGATTTCATTAAATCATTAATAATTGATGCGATATCCTTATATTCATCAATTTTAATGAATCTATCAATTTCAGGCATTTCCTTAATAAGCTCATCCTTGTATCTTTGTGCAAGACAGCCTACTACTACAATTTTTGCAGATTCTTTTTTATTTTCAATTAAATTAAAAATATTATCGATTGCTTCTTTTCTTGCAGATTCAATAAATGCGCAAGTATTAATAATAATTAAATCTGCTTCTTTTACGTCCTCTACTAAAGTCATTTTCTTTTTTAAAAGACCTAAAATCATTTCTGAATCTACTAAATTTTTAGCACAACCAAGTGAAAGCATATATAGCTTCATAATATACCTCTACATAAATAATAATGTAATAACTGAAATAATTAATGATAAAGCAAATAATATAAATAATAATATTTGATTTCTTTTCTTAATAAACGGAATAACTAATAAAGATAATATAGCTACACTATAGCAAGATAAAATTATTGTTCCATATCCTGAAGCACCAATTTTATCTAATCCTTTAGCATTAATTACAGGAATTGTTGCAATTACTGCAGTTACAATAATTGAAAATGATAATACTGCACAAATAATTAATAAATAAGATAATATTTTATATTTATTATCTGATAAGCTCTTAAATAATTTATCTTTTTTCTTTTCAAGCTCAACAATTTCAATTTCTTCCTTTTGTGATAAAGAATCATTATATTTAGATTTTTCCATTCTTTCTAAATTATTAATATTCTTCTCATCAGTTCTAACTGATACAAGTAATGTAATTGAAAATATTACAGTTAAAACAATAGTTAAGCTTAATAATGCTAATCTTATAAATCCTTCTACATTAGAAGATTTAAATGATGCATTAAAATCTAGATATCTAAGTGCATTAGATACTTCTAAAGATAATAAGAAGCCCATTAATTTATAATTTGCAATAATAAATAATGATAATGCGATTAAACCAAAGATTAAAATTGTTATTAATGAGCAAATAGATAATTTCTTTGTTCTTACAAATAAATCTTTAGCATCATCAACACGGTAAGTTAAATTAATATCAGATGTATCAATTAAAATATCATCATTATCATTTTCTTCCTTCTTTGAAATGATAACATGCGTTTGATCGATATTATCCTCAGTTACATCCTCACCAGTTAATGGATTAATTCTTCTTCCATTATCCTCTAATACATTATTATCTAGGGTAATGATATTTTTCTTCATGAAATTTAAATTAATATATGTATTCATATATTTTCTATTAAATTCAAATTCATCAAATGAAACATCTTCCTTTAATACAATTTCATCCTTACGATATAATTTAACAAAATTTAGATAATTAATATATAAATCTCTTGCAAGATTTACATATAAATCAAATGAAATATTTTCAATTATCTTTTTATCAATCATATCTAAATAAGTATTATAAACCTTACCTACCTCTTTTATACTTTGATATACATCTTTTCCTTTATTAGATTTAGGCTCATAATTATCTATATTTTCAAGTAAATGGAAGAAATATTCATTTTTAAATATTCTTCTTAATTTATCTTCAGAGCAAGCATTCATAGCCTTTAAAGCTTTTGCAGCATAAAATACTGGGTTAACCTCATTTACAAGCATTATTGCTTCTCTAAAGCCTAGACGATATGCAACCTCTAGGGCAAAATCATATGAAATAGCTTCATATAATTTTCTAAATAATTCTTCTTCACCTGAAGTGATATTTATAAATTTAGTTTCTAAATTTCCTTCAGGCTTATATGTATAAAATCTAGTTAAATATTCATATGTAAATGGATTATCATAATATTTATCTAAAAAGAATGCATCTGTTTGTAATCTAGATTCTACTCCCATTTTGGCATATGTTTTAGATATACCAAAATCCTTCATGAATGAAAATAAAACATTATTTTCTTTATTCTTATTTTGTTTTAAGGCTAAAACAAAATCTTGGAAAGTAAGTATTTTACCATTTATTACAACCTTTTTATCATCAAGAAAATCAAAAATAATGAAAGTTAATGCATTATTTTTGCATGTTGAATATGATAAATTGTCAATAACACTATTTGCTAATAATTTTCCTCTTAATAATTTTACAAATTTTATAAGCTTTTTATAATTAGTATAAATATCTGTAATTCCAAGATCAAAATTATCAATATAAGCTAGTGCTAAATCATTTAAATTGAAATATTTTTCTTGATTAAAAAGATATGGCTTCATATTCTCTCCTATAAATTATCAGAATCAACAATGATAGTACATGGACCATCATTTAATAATTCTATTTTCATATCTGCACCAAATACACCACATGAAACACTATAGCCTTGGGCTTTTACTTTTTCTACAAATAAATTATAAAATGGTTCAGCTCTATCAGCTTTCATTGCAGATGTAAAGGATGGTCTTGCACCATGCTTAATATCTGCATAAAGTGTAAATTGAGATATTATTAATAATTCTCCCTTTACATCATTTAATGATAAATTCATTTTATAATTTTCATCTTCAAATATTCTTAAAGATAATGTTTTTTTAATTACCTTGTCCATTATTGCTTCAGTATCAGTATCTGTAAATCCTACAAATAATAAGAAACCTTTATCAATTGAACCTGTAATTTTATTATCTACGCTACATTTTGCGTATTTTACTTTTTGAACTAATACTCTCATTATCCATTATCTCTTTCAATATTATAAACATCCTTAACCATTTTTAATTTAATGATTAATTTATCTAAATCATCTTTATTTTCTGTTGATACCTTTAATTTAACTATTGTCTCAAGTGTTTGAGCATTAGTAGATAAATTCATACCTAAAACAGTCATATTAGATGTATTACATGTATTAACAATATCAACTGTAATTGAATTTGTCATCTTACCTGTAATTTTAATTGCACATTGATATCTTCTTTCAATATGCTTAGCCCAAGATAATGAAATTAATCTAGCTTGATCAAAGCTATTTAAATTCTTACAATCCTTTCTATGTACTACAATACCATTTCCTTTAGTAACATATCCAACGATATTGTCACCAGGAATAGGATTACAGCAATTTCCAAGGTGAAGCTCTGGATTTGATAATCCTTCAACAATTACACCTGTTTCTGAAATTGATTGAATCTTTTTAGATGCTTGATTATATCTCTTTTGAATTTCATCCTCTGTTTCTTCATCCTCTATATGATTTAAAAACATATATCTTCTTACGACTGAAACAGTTGAAATGATGCCACGACCAACTGCATAATATAGGTCTTCTAAATTCTTTATATTATTTTTAGAAAAGCCATCACTTGCAAATTCATCAGATATAACATAATTTACAATTCTATTATTTTTAAATTCTTCATCAAGTGTTTCTTTACCATGAGAAACATAAGAATCTCTTTCCTTTTTATTGATGAAGGTATTAATTTTTCTTTTAGCTTGTTTAGTCTTACAAAGCTTTAGCCAAGCTTCAGTAGGTCCAAATGAATTTTTAGATGTCTTTATTGAACAAACATCACCTGTCTTAAGCTCATAATCCATTGGAACTATATGATCATTTACTGAAGCTCCAATCATTGTTTCACCAACTCTTGTATGAATTGCGAAAGCGAAATCAATAGGAGTTGCACCTCTTGGAAGGTCTATAACCTCACCAGTTGGAGTAATTACATAAACATTTAATGATAAAATATCTTCTTTTACTGATGTAACATATTCCTTTGCATCAGATTTTTCTTCCTCAGAATAATTTAAAAGATCTGCATACCATTTTAATTTTTGAGCAATTTCATATTGCTCCTTATCTTTATCATAGCTCTTATTTTCTTTATAAGCCCAATGTGCTGCAACACCTAGTTCATCAATTTCATCCATTTCCTTAGTTCTAATTTGAACCTCAAATTTGAAGCCCTCTGATGAGTCGTTTCCGTATCCTCTTGAGATAACTGTAGTATGCAAAGATTGATACATATTAGGCTTAGGTACTGCGATATAGTCCTTTATACGCTGTGGTAGTGGTGTATAATGGGCATGAATTAAACCAAATACTTGATAACATAAAGGAATTGTATCAACAATGATTCTGATAGCTAAAATATCATAAATTTCATTGAAGGCTTTATTTTGATTTTTCATCTTTTTATAGATTGAATATGTACTTTTTACTCTTCCTTTAATAGTAAAATCTTTAATATTTTCATCATTTAAAATCTTTTTAATATCATCAATTACTCTATTGATATTTTGAACTCTTGCCTGTGTATCATTTTTAACTAAATTTAGTACCTTATGATATTCCTGTGGTTCTAAATACATTAAAGATAAATCCTCAAGCTCACCTTTAATTACGAACATACCAAGCTTATGTGCTAAAGGAGCATAAACATCTAATGTTTCTCTTGCGATACGTACCTGTTTTTCCTGTGGCATTGCGCCAAGAGTACGCATATTATGTAATCTATCTGCAAGCTTAACTAAAATAACTCTTATATCTTTTGCCATCGCAAGTAAGATATGCTGATGGTTTAATATTTGTTTTTCTTCGCGATCACTTTTAGCTTTATTTTGCTTATCAGCGTCATCCTTTATAATTTCAGCATTATTGCTTTCCTTTGATAATTGTGTAACCTTTGTAACACCATCAACAATAGATGCAATATCTTCATTAAATTCTTTTTTAATTACATCAAGTGTAACATCAGTATCTTCTACAACATCATGTAAGAATCCAGCACAAATAGTATCAGGTCCTACATGTAAATTAGCTAGAATACATGAAACATTAAGTGGGTGAATAATATAAGCTTCACCACTTTTTCTAAATTGATTTTTGTGCTTATCTGCAGCAAAATCATATGCTTTTTTCATCAAAGCTAATGATGAAGGATTACTAATATATGTTTTGACAATATTTTCAAAATCTTCAAATGTATTATATTTTTCTTTCATATTAGTACCTCCTTTAAGCAATATTTCTAATAATACACATATTATAACATAAAAATATATACTATTTCATTAAAATATTTATATTTTAATTGAAAAATCTATATATTATTTGTATCTTTCTTTCAAAGAATTGCCACTTATGATAAAATACATCTATCAAGGAGGTATATATGAAGCCCCTAGCATTTAAAGTAAGACCTGATAATTTTTCTGATATTGTAGGTCAAGATCACCTTGTTGGTGAAAAAGGTGTAATTAAAAAAATGATTGAGCAGGATAAATTATGCTCAATGATTTTATATGGTCCTGCAGGATGTGGTAAAACATCAATTGCGGAAATTATTGCAAATAAATATAATAATTCATCATATAAATTTAATGCTTCTACTGATAATAAAGCTAAATTAAAGGATATTGCTGAAGCAACTAAATATTATGAAAATACTATTTTAATAATAGATGAAATCCATAGAATGAATAAGGATGTACAGGATTACCTTCTTCCATTCTTAGAAAATGGCTCATTAATTGTAATAGGATTAACTACTGAAAATCCTTATAGAGCAATTAATCCTGCCATTAGATCAAGATGTCATGTCTATAGAATGAATGAAATAAATGAAGACGATTTAATTAAATTATTAAAAAATACAGTTAAAAAAGAAAATTTAAATGAATTACCAGAAGAAATTTATAGATATATTGCAGATGTTTCTTCTTGTGAGGTTAGAACATCATTAAATATGCTAGAAATATTAGAAATATTAGATAAAGATGATCTAAATTTAGAAAATGCTAAGAAAATAATCGGTAAAAAGTCTTTCTTAATTGATGAGAAGGGTGAAAATTATTATGATGTTGCATCCGCAATGATTAAATCAATTAGAGGATCAGATGTTGATGCAGCACTACATTATCTTGCAAGATTATTACAAACTGAAGATATCTTATTTATTACAAGACGTCTTTTATGTTTAACATATGAAGACATAGGCTTTGGTAATCCACAGGTAGGCCCAAGAGTTTATGCCGCATGTGAAGCAGCATTATCATTAGGATTACCTGAAGCTAGACTTCCATTATCATTTGCAGTAATCGATTTAGCATCTTCTCCTAAATCTAATTCGGCATATCTTGCAATTGATAAGGCTATTGCTGATTTAAATGATTTAAAATCAATGAAAATACCACCACATATTTTAAATAAAGAATTAAAAAGTGGTAAATATCAATATAAATATCCACATGATTATTATAATGATTATGTTCATCAACAATATATGCCTGATGAATTATTAGGTCATAAATATTATGAAGCTAAAGATAATGGTAAATATGAAAAAGAAATAAAAACATATCTTGATTGGTTAAAGAATCAAAATGATAAAAAACGAGACAATTGATGAAATTGTCTCGTTATTTTTATATTTGATTTATTATAAATTCATAAAATCTTGGAAGCTTTAAATATAATTTGCCATATTCAGGAGCTTCAATTATTCCTCTTTTTATTAATCTATCCCTATATACAGAGAAAATATTTTTCTTCATTTTAGATTTTTTTAATAAATCCTCAACATTATTTACTCCATCATTTTCAAATGATTTTAATACTATTTTATCGTTAGAGCTTAATTCGCTATACATCTTATCATAAACATATTCTTGTAAATATTGATCAAATTTCATCATTAACTCTGCATCAATATTAGCATTTTTTCTTTCCCAAACAAGATATCCTAACACTTGATACGCATAAGCGTAGCCTTTTGTTTTCTTAGCTAATTTAGCTGCATCTTCTTGGCTAATATTTAATAATTCTTTATACGAAAAAGTAATCGCTGCTAAATTTAATGGTTCTAGATTTATCTTTGGGGCTCTGTATAAAAAAGTCAAATCTTTATTATTTTGTAATTCGTAGATGTTTTGATATAGACCAGTCATTAAAAGATGAATTGGAAATTCTTTTCTAACTAAAACTTGAAATGCCTGGGTAAATGTTTTTACATAATCATTATTAGATACTTCATCAATTGTTATTAAAACATTCTTTTTATGAGCTTTGATTTTTTGTAATAATATTTCTATTAATGAAATAACATTAGTTACAGGTTTATCCCCGCTAATAGAAAATGATATACCGCTAAATGAAAAGCCAAAACTTTTTTTATTTAATATTTTATTCAAAATACTTGAATCATATAAATAAGATGCTAATTGTTCAAGCATATCATAATTAGGTATTAGTTCAACAACTATCCAATCTTTACTATTTTCATAATATTTTGAAATATGTGATAGCATTACAGTTTTTCCTGTTCCCCTAACGCCAGTGATTAAATATACCCTATTACCTGTAGGACTATTAAAATTTTGTGTAATTTCTTCAGATTGTTTTAATCTTGAAATGTAATTATTTGGTTTCAACCCAAATGTTAACTCAAACGGATTATTCATTTTTATACTCCTTTATACTTTCGACTGTATTTTTATACTCCTTTATACTTTAATTACATTTTAATACTCCTTTATACTTTTGTCAATGAAACTATAAAAAAAACATCAGTCTACACTGATGTCTTTTTCAATTATTAAAAATCATCTTCAGATGCTGATTCATAATTTTTATCAACATCAATCTTCTTTTGGATTCTTTTTAAATCATGTTTATTAACCTTTAAATTCCAAAATAAGAATTTTTTAACAATATAAATTGTTCCATAGCATGGCTTATTACCACTTCTAAATCTAATTAAGCAATTAAAATTTTCTGCATATGGCTTTACTCTATAGCATTCATATAATCTATAAAATAAACCTAATTTTAGTGATGCATAGCCATCAATTTCGAGATTTACGAAGAAGTTTTCTTTTTCTTCTTCTATTTTTAAATCTGCACCCATATCTTTACGAATAGAATTCATTATATCCCCCATTAACCTAATCTTTTATTTTTAATAAGTTCTAAATCAGTAGATATTAATACTGGAACAATTAAAGGATTACGATTTAAATTCTTATGAATTAAATATGATAATTCTTTTTTAATTGTATCTTTAAATCCACTCCAATTGATATATTTATCAATTAAGAATTTATTAGCTGACATAAAGAATGCTTTCTTCATTTCCATTAAGAATTCTTCTGGATTATTACCTACAGAAAATCCTCTTGTAGTAATTTCAGGTCCAGCAATAATAGTTTTTGTATGAGGATTTATATTACATGTGATAATAACTAAACCATCATCAGATAATTTATTTCTATCATACATAACTGTATCATCAACATTTTCAATTGCTTTACCATCAATTAAAATATTATCATATTTAACATCATCAGCAAAGCCTTTATATTTACCATTTTCAAATATAATTTGATCACCATTACCAATTAATAAAACTCTTTTCTCATCATATCCAATACAATGAGCAATTTCAACAAATGCCTTTTGGAATCTATATTCACCCATAATTGGTACTAAATATTTAGGCTTTAATAAATTAATGATTTGTTTAATTTCTTCTCTATTTGCAGATGCAGTTTGAACTAAAGAATCAGAAAATTGAATAACATGAGTTGTTGTATGGAATACAATATCTAATGTTTTTGCAGCCATCTTCTCTGTACCAAGTGCAGGAGGTGTTAATACAACTACTGTATCTGTAGGTGTTAAATGAATTAATCTATCATTTTGATTACTCATTCTTTGTAAAGCATAATAAGGCTCATGACGCTTACCTACAACAATTACAACTAAATTATCATCATTATTATAATTATTTTCTTTTGCAGCAAAATTTAATTGTTCAATTTTACCTTCATCAAGATCTAAAAAGCCCATCTTTAATGCTTCAGATATTAATTTTTGTCTTTTAATACCTGTCATAGCAACTCTCTTACCATATTCATGTGCTATATTACATATTTGTCTTATACGTAATATATCAGATGAAAATACAGAGAAAATCATACGATGTGTTGCTAAAGACATTAAATTTTGAATTCTTACCTTAAATTCTAAAATTGTACCTCTTGATTGATCATTTGTTGCGCCTGTAGATTCAGAAAATAATGCAAGTGTACCTTCCTTAGAAAACGCAGATAAGGCTCTAAACATATGACCATAATCAATTTTTGAATTTTGGTCAAAATTATAATTTGATGTATAAACAATATTTCCATCTTCAGTTTTAAAATCAATACCTAAAGACATAGGAAGAGTATGTGATACTTCAAAGAATCTTACTATGGTTGTACCAAATTCAAGCTTTGATTTTGGTGTAACAACAACGAAATTTTCTTCATTAAATTCAAATTTATCTTCTTCAAAATAATCCTTTAATACAGCAAGTGTATATGCTGAACCAAATACTTTTAATTCAGGAATATCTCTTAATAAAAATGATGTACCACCAATATTTTCATCTCTAGCATTAGATAAGAATAATCCTTTTATTCTATCTCTATTTTCAAGTAAATAAGTAGTATCATTAATAACTATATCTATTCCTTTTAATTCACTTGTAGGATATTTAAGTCCACAATCTAGGACAAATATATTATCATCTATATCAAGACAATATAAATTTTTACCAAATTCTTCGATACCGCCAAGTGCGCAAAAAAGTATTTTACTCATTTTATTCCTCCTTTCAAATGTTAAATAATTATCGTTTCATATATAATTTATTATAACATAATAAATATTTATGACAATATGAAAGCATTTTTAAAAAGAAAAAATCCACCAATAAAAGGTGGATTTCATACTTCTTTTTAATTAGCAAGCAAAATTATTTACTTCTAATTCAACTACTAAGCCTTCTGTTGCTGCAAATGCATGGTTTTCAACTTCTTCGCCAAATGCGCCCTTTTCAACACAACCCCAGCATTGACCAGCAAGAATCTTAAATTCTACTACTTCATTCTTATCAAATGAAATTGATTTAGAGAATTTATTACCCTTCTTAGTTAACTTAACTGCTTTTTCAGCATCCCAAGCGCTAAGATTCTTAGTATTACCTACAATATATAATTCATTAGCACATGATGTAACTGAAATTTTAACACTAACTTTATTTGTTGTTTTTGCAGTAGTCTTTTTTGCTGCTGTAGCTTTAGTAGCTGTTTTCTTTGTTGTAGCCATAAAACTATTCCTCCTCTTTTTTTAATAGTATACAACAAAAATAATAATTTTGCACTATTTTATAAATAAAACGTTTTCTAATGTTTATCATTTATGATAAAATTTTAGAGGTGATTAATTATGGCGCTTAATTTTCCTATTAAACGAGTAACAAGAAAAATAAATAAAACTAAAAATAATATAGGATATCAAACAGTTAAAAAAACACAGCCTAAAAAAGATGGTGAAAAAAATTTAAGAAAAGCTAATTTAGGTATGGTTTTAGAAGAAATGATTAATGATACTAATACATATTATTTAAATAATAATATTGCAGTAATTCATAAAAAGCCAACACCTATTCAAATAGTTAAGGTTGATTATCCATCAAGAAATAAAGCTGTAATAACTGAAGCATATTATAAAACTCCTTCTACTACAGATTATAATGGTATTTATAAAGGTAAATATATTGATTTTGATGCAAAAGAATGTCATTCTAAGACATCATTTCCCCTTGCAAATATTCACCCTCATCAAATGTCACATTTAAAATCAATTATTGAACATGGTGGTATAGGCTTTATGATTGTATCTTGGACAAGATATAATGAGTATTATTTATTACCATTTGAAATTGCAAAATCATATTTTGATAATAAAGATGATGGTGGAAGAAAATCTATTCCTTATGAAGAATTTAAAAATAATTGCCATAAAATTAAGGAAGGATATATTCCTGCATTAGATTATTTAAAGGTTGTTGATGAAATATATCTAAATAATAAATGAAAAAGGTGGGTGACCACCTTTTTAAATTAATATATAAGATATTATTAATGATATTAAAGTAATTGATAATAATGAATCAAATAATATTACAAATAATACTTCTTTCTTTTTAAATATGATTGATATTAATGTTAATGATAAGAATATTAAAAATATTATTGTAGTAATTAATTCTGGCATATCAAATAATGCTTCTACAAAAATATAATTAATTTCATGATTAATAAAAAATCCTATAATAAATACTATTAATCCTATTAGCATAAATACGATTGAAAAGAAATTAAAGAAATATAATTTTCTTGATATATCCTCATCATCATCAAAATTAGGATTTCTTCCTTTAATTATTTTTCTATCAAATTGAAATCTATAGCCAAAGGCTATTAATAGTCCACCTATTAGCATTGTTTGACTACTTATTCTTAAAAATATAATAAATGATAACACTATAATTGATAATAAAACTATCAAATCAAATATAGATAAAGCATAATATTTATTTTTCATTTTTGATTATCTTCTTTCTCTTTTTTACCATATTTTATTAATACAAAAATAATTAAAAATGCAATAACTATCATTGAA
>JAILBI010000261.1 GCA_024681175.1 Acholeplasmatales bacterium | reverse complement strand
TAAAACAGTTTTAATTTCAACTGCAATATGTCAATCATCTAGATTTGATCTTATTACATCATTTACAATTAATTTATCCTTAATAAAGGATATAGTATTAAAATTAGGATTTCGTCCTTCAATGAAAAATTTATCTAAATTATCTGTAAATGTATTTTCAACTGCCTTAATTGCAGATGGTCTAGATGAATTATCATTTTCTGATATAATGCCTAAATCAATTGATATTATTAAAAATATTCCATTTTTAGATTTAGTAGTAGATTCAGTATTAGATGGTATTTTAAATGCATTATTAACTATTAGAATTGGTTGTGTTGCAAGAAGATATATTTATAATGATGGTAATATAGTAACAAAAGAAGATATTAGAAAAAATGCTTATAAAGAAGCAATGACTATTTTACCTGAAATTATATATGATACTATATCATTCTTCCCTAAAAGAATTGTTAGGTTTTTTAATAAGCCTAAAAAGGAAGATAATAATTAATATTATCCTTGAGAAAAATGATATAAAAGTATATAATAATTTATGATTTTATGAGGTGTAAAAATGGAAAACAATAAAGATTTAGAAAATAAAAATTTAACTGCACAAACAGGTAATGATGAAAAGCACAAGCCTGAAAGCATTTGGGCTCCTGGAATTCCTGCAAATATTCAAGATAAAGATAAAATTGGTGAAGCTCATTTATTAGATTTAGCAATTAAATATATTATAGATAATGTTTTAATTGCAAAAGGATTTATGATTGAACAAGGATTCCCAAGAAGAGAATTCCCTAATGTAGTATGTAGAAAAGATGGTAAGGTTTATTCAATAATTATTATTCCATCTGTATATCCTGGATTTAAAGCTATTTCAGATAATATGAGATTACAATTTGTATCATTATGTGAAAAGCAAAATGCAACTCCTTGTTTCGCTCCTGTAGGATTTAGAAGTGAAGATGATCAAAGAGCAAATGCCCAATTATTATTAAAGGGTGATGTATTTAGAATCACTTTCCCTGGCTTTTTAATTTTTGATAATAGAGAAAAGCTTGATTATAGAAATATCACAATTGATGATTATTTTAGACCATAATAATATAATCTTTACAGTTATTTAAATAATTGTAAAGATTTTTATTTTTTATATAATAATAAAAGAAGGTACTTATTATGAATAAATATATGTTTGTAGCGATTGAAGAAGCAAGAAAAGGCTTAAAAAATAAAGATGGTGGTCCATTTGGCGCAGTTATTGTAAAAGATGGAAAAATCGTAGGAAAGGGCCATAATTGTGTTATATCAAAGAAAAATCCCACCCTACATGGTGAAATAGTTGCGATAACTGATGCATGTAAAAATTTAGATACATTTGATTTAAAGGGCTGTGAAATATATACAACAGGTGAGCCTTGTCCAATGTGTCTTGGGGCAATATTATGGGCTAATATAGAAAAGGTTCATTATGGCTTTTCTATTATGGATGCCAATGATATTGGCTTTAGAGATAATTTATTTTATGAAAAAATTAAAAATAAGCATGATTTTATATTTGAAGTAGATAAAGAAGAATGCTTAAAATTATGTGAAGAATATAATCAAGTGAAGGATGAAATAAAATATTAATATGAGTAAGATGAAAATTGAAGTAATTAAAGCATCAATTACAAATTCTGATACTGATGCAATAGTTAATGCAGCAAATGAATATTTATATCGTGGATCTGGTGTATGTGGCGCAATTTTTGAAGCTGCTGGAGATGGTCTTGAGGAGGAATGCCAAAAAATAGGTCATTGTAATACTGGTGAAGCAGTAATAACTGGTGCTTATAATTTAAAAAATAAATATATTATTCATGCAGTAGGACCTATTTATCCATGCCCTGATGCTAAAAAATTATTATATGGAGCATATTATAATTCTTTATTATTAGCTGATAAAAATAAATGTGATGATATATCATTTCCATCTATTTCAACAGGTGTATATAATTATCCTATTTTAGAAGCTTCCTATATAGCATTTGATGCAATATATGATTTTATAAATGATTATAAGGATACGACATTAAAAAATATAAGATTTTATGTATTAGATGATGATAATTTTTATGCTTTAAATGATTTAATAAAGAAAAAATATAGATAATAAATAAAATTTATTAAAATAATAAAAAATTGATTGACAAAAATAGTCATCTTAATTATAATATTTATGTTGTAACATGCACCACTTAGAAGAGGTTAAAAAAGATTATATAATAATCTACCTTAATAGTGTGTCTTAAATAAGGAGGTAATACGACATGTACGCAATTATTGAAACAGGTGGCAAACAAGTTAAGGCTGAAGTTGGCGAAGTTATTTTCGTTGAAAAGCTTGAAGCAAATGTTGGCGACACTTACACATTCGATAAAGTCTTACTTGTATCTGGTGATGATACTAAAGTTGGTGCACCATATGTTAAAGGTGCAACTGTAACTGCTAAAGTTGAAAAGCAAGGCAGAGGAGAAAAGTTAACAATTTTAAAATATCGTCCTAAGAAACATTCAAGAAGCAAGATGGGACATCGTCAATCTTATACTAAGTTGACAATCGAAGCTATTAATGCTTAATTATGATCGAATATAAAATAACAAAAAATAATAACAATTATTATGTGAATATAAGTGGCCATGCAGGCTACAGTGATAAAGGATATGATATTGTATGTGCAAGTGTATCAACACTTACAATTACAATTATCAATGTCATTAATGAATTAGGTTACGGTTACAACATTAAAAACCTAAATAAAGATAATGGCTTTTTATCATTTGATATTGAAAATACAAATGATTCATTAGATAAAATCATGAAAATCTTAATTGATAGTTTAAATGATTTAGAAAAGCAATATCCTTTATTTATTAAAAATCTAAATTAGGAGGAACAATCATGTTACTTAAACTTGAAATTCAGTTATTTGCATCTAAAAAAGGTGTAAGTTCAACAAAGAACGGCCGTGATTCTCATGCAAAGCGTTTAGGCGCAAAAGCATCTGATGGTGAAGTTGTAAGTGCCGGTTCAATTCTATATCGTCAAAGAGGAACAAAAATTTTCCCTGGTAACAATGTAGGACGTGGAGGAGACGACACATTATTCGCTAAGATTAGCGGTAAAGTTAAATTTGAACGTGTTGGAAAAGATAAAAAACAAGTATCTGTTTATCCAGTTCAATAAGAATTATAGCCCGGTTTTTCCGGGCTCTTTTTTACAAATAGGAGGAATTATATGCCAATATTTGTTGATGAAGCGAAATTAGAGCTTTTCGCAGGTAAGGGTGGCGATGGTATCGTTGCCTATAGAAGAGAGCTCAAGGTAGAAAAAGGTGGACCATTTGGTGGTTCAGGTGGTAAAGGTGCAGATATTATCTTCAAAGCACATGAAGGAATGAGCACTTTACTTGATTTAAAATATAATACAATAATAAAGGCTCCTAATGGTGAAAAAGGCAAAAATAAAGGCATGCAAGGGGCAATGGCAGAAGATTTTTATATCAATGTTCCTATTGGTACAACAATTTTTGATGATGATACAGGAAAAGTTATTGGTGATATAAAATCAAAGGATGACAAGGTTATCGTATGTCATGGTGGCCGTGGCGGAAGAGGAAATATCGCATTTGCGACAAACCAATTAAAATGTCCTGATTTTGCTGAAAAAGGTGAACCAGGTGAGCATCGTTATGTAAGATGTGAATTAAGAGTATTAGCTGATTGTGGTTTAGTTGGCTATCCATCAGTTGGAAAATCAACTTTAATATCTTGTGTTTCACAAGCAAGACCTAAAATTGCTGCATATCATTTCACAACCCTAGTACCTAATTTAGGTATGGTTCGTCTTCCAGATGAAAGATCATTTGTAATGGCAGACCTTCCAGGCTTAATTAAAGGTGCATCAGAAGGTGTAGGCCTTGGCTTTGATTTTTTAAAGCATATTGAACGCTGTAGAGTAATAGTTCATATTATCGATATGGCTAAAACAGATGGAAGAGATCCATATCAAGATTATTTAGATATCAATAAGGAGCTTGAAAGTTTTGATTCTACATTATTAAATCGTCCAATGATTATTGTTGCAAATAAAATGGATATGCCTGGTGCAGAAGAAAATCTAGCTGAATTTAAAAAGAAGGTTAAAAAGGATGTTATCGCAATCTCTACAATTCAAAAGAAGAATTTAGATGAATTATTATATAAGATTGCTGATGTTCTTGAAACACAATCTGAAATTACATTATTTGAAGAAGATGAAATGGAAGAAGTTACATATACATATCAAGAGGATAAGAATTTCGAAATCGAGCTTGATTCAGATGGTGTATTTAATGTTACAGGAGATAAAATTAAACGTCTATTTGATATGACTGACTTTGATTCAGAAACAGCACGTTTCCGTTTCGCAAGACAATTAAGAAGCTATGGTCTTGATGATGCATTAAGAAAACGTGGTGTTAAAAATGGCGACACAGTTAGAATATTTGAATATGAATTTGAATTTATAGAATAAATAAAAATGTTATCACAAAAATGATGTGATAACATTTTTTAATTTTGATATTCATTTTCTTGAATAAATTTAATGAAATCATTATATTCAAGTGCATCAGAGAAGTGATATCCTTGAATATAATTTATTTCTAAATCCTGAATGAATTTTAAATCATCTTCATTTTCAATACCTTCAATAATAATATTTCTTTTTAAGGTTCTAATTGATTTTATTTCATGTGATATAACAATTTTTGTAGTTTCCTTTTTCAAGGAAGCAAATAAGTTATGATCAAATTTAATACCAGATAAATTAAGATCGATAATTGATTCAATATTAGAATAACCAACACCATAATCATCTAATATAACACCAACACCTGCATCTCTTAAATTATTTATATTATTATTGATATTTTTAAATTGATCTTGATAACCCTTTTCAATTATTTCAATTGACAGTATA
>JAILBI010000260.1 GCA_024681175.1 Acholeplasmatales bacterium | reverse complement strand
TTAACTGCCTCATTATAAGCTTCTTCTCCATGTAAGAATGAAATAACTTCTTTAGCTAAAGCCTTATGAGCTTCTCTATATTCTGGGTGTTCTTGATTTTTCTTTTCTAATTCTTTAATTTCATCAACAGATAAGAAAGTTAAGAATTTTAAATAATCAATAACCTTAGAATCTTCTGAATTAATAAAGAATTGATACATCTCATATGGAGATGTTTTCTTTCTATCTAACCAAATAGCTTTACCATTTGTTTTACCAAATTTAGTACCATCTGATTTAGTTAATAAAGGCATTGTAAATGCATATGCTTCATCGCCTGTTTTCTTTCTAATAAGCTCAATACCAGATGTGATATTTCCCCATTGATCTTGGCCTGCAACCTGCATATTAACACCCTTATTTTGATGTAAATATAAGAAATCTGCAGCCTGCATAATCATATAAGAAAATTCTGTATATGTAATACCTTCACCAGAATCAATTCTTCTTGCGATAACATCCTTTTGAAGCATATAATTAACATTAAAATATTTACCAAAATCTCTTAAGAAATCAATAAAATTAATTTTAGATAACCAATCATAATTATTTACAACCTCACAGCCAAATAATTTTTCTAATTGTACCTTTAAGCAATTAAAATTATGGTTAACCTCTTCATATGTAATCATTGGTCTTTCTGAGTTTGGTCTTGGATCTCCAATTAAGCCTGTTCCACCACCAATTAATACAATTGGATGATGACCATGCTCCTTCAATCTTTTACAAATTAAAAAACTTGAAAAGTGTCCAATGTGTAATGAATCACCTGTTGGGTCTGTTCCAATATAAAATGTAATTTTACCTTCATTTAATAAATCTTTAACTTTTGGATCAGATACATCTTTAATTAATCCTCTCCATACTAATTCATCATATAATGTCATTTCTAAATTCTCCTTTTTTATATAAAAAATCGTCCTATATAAAGGACGATTTATTACCGTGGTACCACCTTAATTCTGTATTTCTACAGCACTTTAGTTATTATCTTCAGGAAGTGTATCTTCATTTTAATAATGTGTTCTTTTACACCAAACAAGAACTCTCTATAACTTAATTATTAAAACTACTATTAATCCATCACAAGATTATTAATTTGTTCCTCTTTTAATAATTGCATAAGGTAGGACAACCTTAGTTTGATCTACCTCTTCATTTTTCATAATCTTAGTTAAAAGACGCATTGATGCAGCTCCAATATCCTGTGCAGGTGCATCAACACATGTTAGATTTGGTCTTGATAATAATGCATATTTAGTATTTTGTAAACCAATAACCTCAATATCATCAGGAATCTTTTTACCAAGATCAAACATTGTATTCATAAAGCTAATAGCAATTGAATCTCTTACAGAGATGAATGCATCAACATTATGTGTTTTGAAATATTCTTCAAAATGTGGTCTATTAACTGCAACATCACCACTTGTTCTAAATACTAATGGTTCTAATCCTGCTTCCTTCATTGCACGAGAATATCCTTCAATCTTTTTATAATTGATTGAATATCTATGTACTGTTGTAGCAAGATAAATATCTTTTTTACCTTTTTTAATTAGATCCTTAGTTATTTCATAAGTTGCTTTTTCATAATCAATAGCAACTGATGGAACATCAGATTCATCATAAATAACGTTACATAAAACTAATGGTAAATTAGCATCTTTTATATAATTTACAACCATGCTCATTTTTTCATTATCAAGCTCATCATTTAAGAATAAAATACCATCAACCTGTTCAGCAACTACTGCAGATATAACCTCTTTGATATCATCCTTCTTACCTGTACCAAAAAGCTTAATAACATAATTATACATTTTTGAAACTTCACTAATGCCTGATAAAAGATTAGATGTTGAAGCAGCTGAAATATCAGCACAAACTACTCCTACTGTAGTAGTCTTTCTTGATGCAAGGCCTCTTGCAATCGCATTAGGACGATATCCAAGCTCTTTAATAACCTTTAAAACTCTATCACGAGTTTCTGGATTTACTTTCTCTGGATTGTTCATTACACGACTTACTGTAGCAAGAGAAACTTTTGCAGCGCCGGCAACATCATAAATTGTTACATTTGCCATAAGTTCACCTCATTATTTATGTATATAGATAGGGTAGAGAAAACCCTTTCTATGATATTATATCATAAATAAATTTTCTTACAAAGCATTTATTTTCATTTTTCTTTCATAAGATAAATTATTTAATAAAATCTAATATTTTATTCATAATATCTTCATCTAATGAACCCATAGTATGATAATCTGTATTTTTCTTTATTTCTTCTAATTTTACTTTATCATTCTTATATTTTGCACATTCTGTTACAAATTCTACCATTATCTTTAATCCTTCATCTGTATAATTAGGATTATGATATTTATTA
>JAILBI010000164.1 GCA_024681175.1 Acholeplasmatales bacterium | reverse complement strand
TATAGAAAGTGAAATTTTTGATAATTATTTATTCAATTAATACCATAATTTAACATAATTCAAACATATTAATGACATTTATTTTTACTAAAATTAAATCATAAAAGGATGTGATTGATATGAAAAGATATGTTAAATTATTATCAATATTGTCATTACTAGGATTAATGTTATTTTTTATGACATCATGTTTTGAAAATGTAGTTAGTATTATAAAAAATAATACTAGTACAACAACTGATGATACTGTTGAAATTCCAGAATCATCAAGTAGTGATAATACCTCATATTATCCTTATATTCCATCTAAATCATCAAGTTCTACAACTACAACAACTGAAGATGCTACACTTCTTAAAGATGAAAATGGTAATATTATTCAAGATGAAATAATATTTGATACAACTAATGAATTATTTTTAGAACAAAAAGAAGAATTAGATTTATATTTAGTTGATTATAAAACTTTATATGGTTATCAAAAATTATTAGAAGATCAATATTATGGTGAAGATTTTAAAGAAGTATATGAAACATTATATAACGCATCTTATAATTTCTTAGTTTCTGATAAGGATTATGAATTAACTGAAATTTATGGTGAAGAATATTTAGTTATTTATGAATATAAATTTGAAAATCTTAATTATGCAAGTATTATCGCATCATCATGGATTACAATGATTGAAGAAAATCCAATGTTCTATTTTTCTTACACAGGATATACAGTAAGAAAATATGGCTCTGGTAATAATAAATATTATTCATTCTGTTTACTTGCTGGAACTGATTATAAAGATAGCGAAGATAGATATTTATATAATGAAGCTATCTTAGATATGACTCATGATTTCTTAAATGAATATAATAATTTAGAAGAAAAGACTGATTATAATAAAGCTAAATTAGCTCATGATTATATTTTAAATAAGGTTGATTACGCATATGATAGTGATGGTAATGCCTCAGAAGAATATTGGGCACATAATATTTTAGGTGTTGCCTTAAATAAAGGTTCTGTCTGCGAATCATACGCTGAATGTTATGATTATTTATCATATTTAATGGATTTAAATACATTAACTGTAGTAGGTTATTCAGGAAATCAATCATCAGGACATGCTTGGAATTATACTGAAATTGATGGTGTATGGTATGGTGTTGATTTAACTTGGGATGATAGTGATACTATAAGCTATGATTATTTCTTAGTTTCAAATAAGATTATGAATAAGGCTCATACACCATCAGATAATTCATCTTATGGAATTGATTATCAGGTTGAGCTTCCAACATTATCAAGTTCAAGCTATGATACATCTTTAGATAAAGAAGAACCAACTATACCATCAAGACCTGGAATTATTAGACCTAGAATTTGGTTTTAAATATAGATTGCACTACTTATGTAGTGCTTTTTTATTTGAAAAATGATATTATATTTTTAGGTGATATAATGCTAGATGTTATTAATAAAGATAATATGAAAAGATCAGATGAATTTACATCTATTAATATTAAATCAAGTAAAGAATTGATGTATGATGCTGGATATAATATTTTTAAATCATATGATTTTCATGGAAAGATTTTAGTTTTAGCTGGATCTGGCAATAATGGTGGCGATGCGTTTGTCATTGCGAAATTATTATTTGATGATGGCTTTGATGTTTCAGTTTATAAGAAAAATGATAAATTCACTGAAGATTCAAAATATTATTTTGATAAATTAAATAAAAAAATCAAAATTATTAATGATTTTAATAAAATTGATTTTAATAAATATGATATATTCGTTGATGGTTTATTTGGAATAGGCTTCAAAGGTGATTTAAAGGATGAGGAGGCAATGATTGCTAAATCATTAAATAGCTTAAATAAAGAAGTAATATCAATCGATATAAATTCAGGATTAGATTCTGATAATGGTTTAACTAATCTAGCGATTAAATCAACTGTCACATTCGCTATTGATTATATTAAGCCTGGTCATTTATTAAATATGGCTAAGGATTATATTGGTAAATTAAAGCTAGTTAAATGTGGTATTAAGGCTATCGATAAGGTTTATCATTTAATCGAAGAAGATGATATTATACCTTTTATGAAAAAAAGAAAAAATTTTTCTAATAAAGGTGATTATGGCTATGTTGCTTTAATTGGTGGATCTAAGAACTATAGTGGTGCGATAAGACTTGCTGGTTTAGCTAATATAGCATTAAGAAGTGGTGCTGGTGTCGCGACTATCTGTGTTCCTAAAAATATTAGTGAAATAGTTTCACAAAATATTTTAGAAGCGACTATTTTAAACTTATCTTCTAATGAGGATGGACTTGAATTTAATAAAGAAGAATTAGATAAAATTATGAGTAGATATAAATCTATTACTGTTGGTATGGGTTTAGGTCAAAATATTTCAATATCAAAAATAATAGAATATTTATTAAATAATTATGATAAAACATTAATTATTGACGCAGATGGATTAAATGCTTTATCAAAAATGGATTTAGATATATTAAATAAAACAAAGGCAGAAGTAGTTTTAACTCCACATGTTAAAGAAGCTTCTAGATTATCAAAAATAGAAGTTGATGATATATTAAATAATCCTGTTGAATTCGCAAAAAGCTTTACTAAAAAATATAAATCAATTTTAATATTAAAGGGTCCAACAACAATTATTTCTAAAGATGAAGAAATCTTTTTTGTTGATAAAGGTTCTAGTGGTATGGCAACTGCTGGTAGTGGAGATGTTTTGTGTGGAGTTTTAGCGGGTGTTTCTGGATTCGTACCTGAACCATTAAATGTCGCGATAGTTGGAGTTTATATTAATGGTTTTTCTGGTGAAAAGGCAGAAGAAGAAAATGGAACAATCTCAATGGTTGCTCAAGACACAATTTTTAAGATTAGAAGTACAGTTAAATATTTAGAAAAAAAGAGTTCTAATTAAAGAACTCTAAGATACCATCATATCAATATCATAATCTCTAAATAAATGATATTTGGTTGATGGTATTTCTATTTCATAATAGACACCTTTATCCTCATATTTTCTTTCTAATATTTCAGCTTCGTTTTCTATTATTTTTTGTAATTCACCTTTATTATAAGGTATTAATACTCTAGCATGGATTTTAGATTTAGCTGTATTAATATAGATTTCTTCTAATAATTCATCTATACCTAATCCATTATAATTAGAATATCTAATTGTTTTAACTCCCATTATATCCATATTTGTATTTAAAGTTTTATCCCATTTATTTAATAAATAAATAGTTGGAATATTAACACAATCAAGTGAATTTAAAACCTCTAAAACAACCTTAAATTGTTCATTAATATAAGGAGAAGAGGAATCTAATACATGAATGATTAAATCAGCATTTTTAACCTCCTGAAGAGTTTGATAAAATGAATTAACTAAATTATGAGGAAGCTTTGAGACAAAGCCAATTGTATCAACTAAAATAAATTCAGTTTTATTAAATTTAATCAATCTATTAAATGTTTCAAGGGTTGCGAAAAGCTGGTCCTTAGCGAAAACCTCCTTAGATGAATCAACACCCATTTTA
>JAILBI010000115.1 GCA_024681175.1 Acholeplasmatales bacterium | reverse complement strand
TATTCTTTATAATCATATTCATCTAAAGGTAGGTTATATGCCTTTAAAATATTATAAATAACATCATAACATTCCTTTTGAGTTACACCTAAATCAATACCTAGCTTTAAAGCCATAAGCATACCTACAGCAACAGCTTCGCCATGCTTACAATGATATTTTAATTCGATACCATGTCCAAATGTATGACCAAAATTTAAAGTCATTCTTACACCTGTATCAAATTCATCAAGCTCTACAACTCTTTTTTTAACATGTAAGCTTTGTGAAATAATATCTTCATCTATTTCAGGCTTATTAACTAAGCTTAATAATAAATCTTTGTTACCAATAGCACCATGCTTAATTAATTCACCCATACCATTATTAAATTCTCTATTATCTAAAGTCTTTAAAGTATTTGGATCAATTAATACAGCTAAAGGCTGTTTAAATGCACCTAAAATATTTTTTCTTCCAGCGAAATCAATTCCTGTTTTGCCACCAATTGATGAATCCATATCAGCAAGTAATGATGTAGGAACACCAATATATGGGATACCACGATATAATGATGATGCAACAAAGCCAGTTAAATCACCAATTACTCCACCACCAAGGGCAATTAATGCTTCTTGTCTTTTAACACCTTTTTCTATTAACTTTTCACAAACATATGCATAAGTTTCTAAATTTTTAGATGCTTCACCATTTTTAATGATGACATAATCAACTATAAAATCCTTTTTTAAAGAATTTAAAACCTTATCAAGATATAAAGGTGCAACCTTATCGTCAGTGATAATAAATATTTTTTTATTCTTATATACATTTTTTACATATGTATTAATATTTTCTAATAAATTATTTTCTATAATAATATCATATGAATGATCTTTTAAATTAACAGTAAGCTTTCTCATTCAACCATCTCTTTTCTTTTTTTAGTTGATTTTATAAATAATTCTTTTAATGCATCAGAATCATTATTTTCTAATGCTTCTTTTATTTTATTTAATTGATCCATAAATAATTGGATATTTTCAATTAAAAAATCTTTATTTTCAAAGAAAAGCTCTGTCCATAATTTTTCATTAATCATCGCAATTCTTGTTAAATCTCTATAAGAATCTCCAATAAATTTCTTTGTATCAGTTTTATTATCTGAATTAACTAATGCAACAGCAATTGCATGAGTTAATTGGCTTGTATAGCCAATCATAAAATCATGTGATTTAGTATCTAGTCTAGAAATATTTTTAAAATCAAGATCAATTCCTATTTTATAAAGCATATCAAAATATTTTTCTTCATATTCATATCCTTCAATAGGTGTAATAATAAAATTAGCTTTACTAAATGAAACCTCATGAGCAAATTCAATGCCTTTTTTTTCTCTTCCTGCCATTGGGTGATGTGCAAGATATGTTGCAGGCTTTGCAAGCTTTGTAGCTTCTTCAATATAATTTGATTTAACACCTGTTACATCAGTTATTAATAAATCCTTTTTAAAATATGGCTGATATTGCTTTAAAAAATTAATTATATGGCTTGGATATGTGCCAATAATTACCATATCAACAATATTTAAAAAGTCTTTAGCATCCTTACTACCCGCTTTTATATATTTATTTTTTAAAGCGAAATCAATAGACTCTTGTCTATGATTAACGCCATAAATTTCATAACCTAATTCAGATAGCTTTTTAGCATATGCTCCACCAATTAGGCCTAAACCAACAATTAAGATTCTCATTATGTATCCTTACTTTATTATTGTATAATAAATTCTTCCTAATATTAGCATAATAATAGACTCTTTTCAATAAAATGTCTAGATATCTTTGCTTATAAAGCCTATACCAAAGGCATTTAAGCCAACATATTTAACAAGTGCTGGAGAAAGTGGCACCTCATCATATTTCTTAAGACGAGGGAATAAAGGCTTTAGCATATTTTTACTATAATCCTTTAAATATGATTTTTTATTTGTATAAACTAAAAATGGTGTTATATTTCTTTCTCTTATATGTTCACCATATAATCTAATAAAATATGTTAAAGGATTTTCTCTTTTTGGAGGCTTAACTGTAACAAATTTACCATTAGAAAATACTTTTATTTCAGCTTTAGATGCTAAAGATAAAGCTTTCTTTTCATCTAATAATAAATCTTCTTTAATATCCTTTTTAGGACATAAAAATATTAAAAATGAATTATCTGGATTAGATACCTTATTTAGCTTTGGTAAAATATCTTTTATTTTTTTACCATTTTTAAGCATATTTTCAGCAATTTGTGCTTGCTGAAAATATAAATAAGAAATTAACGTAGATTTATATTCATATATTTTTTTCTTTTTATTTTCTTCCTGAATATCTTTTATCTTATCATCATAATCACAAATAATATTTGGAGGAGTTAAAAATAAAAATTCTTTATATTCTTTTTCTTCTGCATTTTTAATTTCTTTTTTTATTTCTTCTTTATCCTGTGATAAGACATTTATATTTTTTAATTTTCTTAATTTGACCATTCCTAAAAAATTATCAATTGATAATTCTTTATAATCTTCATAAACATCATTATTTATTGAAATAACATCTGGTAAGACCTTTATTCCATGTGAATGGGGAATAAAATTGGCACCAGATGAGCTTGATATAAAAATCTTTGTTTTCATCTTTATTAACCGTCCTTGACTATTATATCATATATTTATAAATATATGCATTTAAAAAACGGACATTTTTGTCCGTTATTTAAACATTTTTTATTTATAGTTATTATAATAATCATATTTCTCTTCATCAAATGAAATATCATCATAATAAAATGTATCTGTCACATTTGTTACAGTAGATATTACAAATATTCTTTCTACCTTATATGATTCTTCATAATTAACCTTTATTGGTAGCCATGATGAATTAATTGTTATATTTAAATGTATTTTAGAAAATTCAGGAACCATAGTTGATGATGAATTAATTAATATTTCTCTACGATACCAAAATGGAGCTTTATCTCCATCTGGATTTAGATCCAAAGATAATGTATATGTTCCATCATTATTCTTCTTCATTGTAGGATCTTTTAAATATGTATCATTAGAAATAATATAACCTGTTAATTGATATGGATACCAGCCATAATCAGAAATATATTGTTCATTTGTTACATCTTTTGGTGCCTTATTTGTAGGAAATACGGCAGTTAAAGAGCTTTTATCTACAGAAGTTGCAGTCCTATATAATACATTTTGATTATTTCCTATAAAAAATCTTTCTGTCGCATTATTTATAACGCCCGCAGTAATTGTTGTAACCATTGCTTCATCACCAATTACTGTTCTTGTGTTTAATACTTCTTGCTTAACAAAGCCTGCGGCAGTTGATGAGCCTGTTGTAATAACCTTAAATGAATCAATGTGCTTTATTTTATATAATGTATATGCTACATTATCTTTTACATTATAATCTTCAGGTGAACCTTCTGTTGGGGTTTCTAATTCATATGAGCTAAAATCTGTTTCTTTATCTTTAATTGTTGCGATAGGCTTACTAGCTTTAATTGCCATAAATAAGCCAAATGATGATATTATCAATAAAAATGAAGATAATATTATCAAAAATATCCATTTTTTCATATAAATACCTCAAAAAAATTATAATTTTAAAAAAAATAATTGTCAAGTTTCACACCTGACAATTATATTTTTATAAATTCATTATTTTATGTTTGCAATACGAATTACATCTCTTGCAATCATAACTTCTTCATTTGTAGGTACAACGAATACCTTAACCTTAGAATCTTTAGCAGAAATTTCCATTTCTTTGCCATAAGCTTGGTTGTTTACTTCTTCATCAAGCTTAACGCCCATTGCGCCTAAACGAGCACAAATCTTAGAACGTAAGTGAGTTAAATATTCACCCATACCTGCAGTAAATGCGATTGCATCACATCCACCCATATACATATAATAAGAAGCTACATAATCAGCAATTCTCTTTGATTGAACATTAAATGCCATAATACAACGATGATCGCCTTCATTCATACCTGCAGTAACGTCACGAGCATCATTTGTTCTGCCGCCCATACCAAGTAATCCTGACTTCTTATTTAATTCATTGATTAATGTATCAATATCTTTATTTTCTTTATGTGCAACGATTTGTAATACAGTTGGGTCAATGTTACCAGATCTTGTACCCATTGGGATACCTTCAAGTGGTGTTAAGCCCATTGATGTATCTACACATTTTCCGCCCTTAACTGCAGAAATAGATGCACCATTACCTAAATGGCAAACAATAATCTTTGTATCTTCTTTTTTCTTGCCTAAAAGCTCAGCTGTTCTTTGTGAAACATATTTATGGCTTGTGCCATGTGCACCATATTTACGAATGCCATATTTTGTATACCATTCATATGGAGTTGCATACATATATGCTTCTTCAGCCATTGTTTGATGGAATGTAGTATCAAATACTGCAACCTCAGGAACATTAGGTAAAGCTTTGATGAATGCTCTAATACCTACAACGTGTGCACGATTATGAAGTGGTGCAAGATCAGCTAATTCTAAAATCTTTTTAACAACTGTTCCATCTGGACCATCAATAATTGCAGAATCCTTGAAATATTCTCCACCTTGAACTACACGGTGACCAACACCTGTAATTTCATCTAATGATTTAACAATATTCTTTTCAGTTAAAGTCTTTAATAATAATTCAACGCCAGCTGCATGATCAGGAAGCTTTGGATTAGTTTCTTCTTTAGTCTTTTCACCATTCTTATTATATTTTAATGTGAAAATACCATCTTGAAGATTACCATTTTGATCTTTTGTTCCAATTCTTTCCATAACGCCTGATGCGATAACTTTTTCTGCAGGCATATCAAGAAGTTGGAACTTAATTGAAGATGAACCTGCGTTAATTGCCATTATTTTTGCCATTGCTATTCTCCTTAATTTTCAAATATATTTCTATTTTTCAAAAACCAACTTTCAATCTGTGTTATAGAATTTTGGAAACTCTTAACATCAGTGAAATCTGGTAATTTGACCATAAAACAGCCTACTTCCTTTGGAATATTTTGTTTTACTGCAACAATAATAATCTTTGGCTTTCTCTTATTGAAAAGCTCATCAGGAAGCTCAATTAAACCAATGATTGACATTTTTGATAAAAATTCATCTTTGAATTTTTTATCATGATCATGATCAAAAAAATCATTTTCAACCATTGCGATTATTGCCCCTTTATCTTTAAGCATATTCATTGAATTTAGCATTATTTTATAAGGGAAATAATCTTTACTATCTATAGACGAAGGCATATCAAATATGACCGCATCCATATTAGATAAATTTAATGTTAATGCATCTTGTAAATATATGTTAACATTTGTAGATAATAAATCTGCTTCAGCCTTTAAAAGCTTACATAAATTAGGATCATTATCACAAGCATATAAATCAAGATCAATATTTAAGTGATTTGAAATATTAAATAATAAATTACCTGTTCCAGCTAAAGGATCTAAAATAGATAATTCTTTCTTATTTTCACCAATCACCTTTCTTAAGAGATATGTATAAATAAGACCTATAGTATCAGGAGTTTGAAGATCATTTGGAATCTTCATTTCCTTCAAGCATCTAAGGACTATAGTTTGCATAGCTTTTCTAATATCTTCTACAGTAAAGTCCTTATCCTTTAATTCATCATAAATTGATTGTAGTTTTTTATAATCTTCTTCATTTTCAAAATCATTTTTAATTTCACCTGCTAAAATATTATCAGTTGTCATTAATAATAATTCTATATATGGTTTATGATAAACATCATATAATAAATTATTTGATTTTGATACAACATCATAAAAAAGCTCTAAATTTTTAAGTTCAGGGTTATTCATAATATCACCTAAAATATTATATCAAATTTTATCTAAATG
>JAILBI010000048.1 GCA_024681175.1 Acholeplasmatales bacterium | reverse complement strand
ATCTGCAAAGGATCTAGCTCTTCAAGGATTCATATTAGATGAAGAAAAATCTAATGTGGAAGGAACTATATCATATGATGGTAAAACAACATTAAATGTTTATTATAATAGAGAAAGATATGATATTAAATTCTTAGGCTTTGAGAATGAAGAAATCGAGACTATAAATGTTAAATATGGTAAGGTTATTTCTGCACCAAGCTATTCTAAGAATGGCTATACATTATCAGCTTGGCTTTCACCTAAGGGCACATTTGATTTTACAAAGCCTGTAGATGATAATTACACATTAACTGCAAATTTAATTCCAAACAGTGGTATTCAATATAGAATAGATCATTATTGGGAAAGATCTGATGGTGATTATGGATTATATAATTCTATTTTTGGTTATGGTGTAACAGGAGAGCCTGCAACATTTGAACCATTAAGCATAACTGGCTTTGAATTAGTTGAAGAAGAACATAATGAAACTATTAATGGTAATCAATCAACAGTTGTAAAGCTTTATTATCGAAGAATTGAATACAAGGTTGAGATTTGGGATACTTCTAATAATTTAATTGAAACACAATATGTTAAATATGAAGATTATGCAAAAAAACCTGAGGTAGAAAAACCTGGATATACTGCAAAATATAATTTCGATTTTAATACACGAATTACAGATTCTCAGCGTATAACATTAAACTGGGAAGCTAATACTAATACAAAATTCACAGTAAATGTTTATAAAGAAAATTTAATGGATGATAATTATACATTTGATCATGATACAGTATATTATGGTACTACAGATGATCGTTGTAATAATTATTTTTCATATGATGAATATGAAGGATTTACTCTTTTAGATGAGCTTGTTCCAAATATCGAAGGTGATGGATCTACTGTTTATAATCTTTATTATAGAAGAAATAGATATACAGTTTCATTTGATACTGGCTGTGATACAAATATTGATGATAAGATTGTAAAATATGGAACAATTTTATCTGAACCAGAATTATCAAAGCCTGGTTATTATATAGAACAATGGCATTATCTTATAGATGATTATGAATATTATTTCGACTTTGATCAAGAAATTGACACTAATTATTCTTTAAAGGTTTTATGGTATGCAAATGAGGATACTAGATTTGTTGTTAATCATTTAGTTGAGGATTTAAATGATGAAAATTCATTTGTATTAAGAGAAAAAGAAGAATCAACTGGTGAGACTTTAACAGAACATTCATATAATGAATTTGTAAAAGATTATGAAGGCTTAACATTTGATGGTGATGTAGAAGAATCATTTGTAATTGAAGGTGATGGCTCAACAGTAGTTAATTTATATTATAGAAGAAATAATTATCATGTTCATTTCTATGATAGATATAATAATGAGGTATCTGATATTACAGTTAAATATGGTAAAAAGGTTCCAATGATTGAAATAGGTGAGGATGGATACCATTTCTTACATTGGGATTATAATGGTCAAGAATTTAATTTTAATACAATTATTTCTGATAATATTGATTTATATCCAGTATTTGAAGCAAATGAAAATACTAAATATACTGTTAAATATTATCTACAAAATATCTATGACGATGAATATGCATTAATTGATAGCGTAGAATATCAAGGCCAAACAGATTCTTCAATTGATATTGATGAATGTGCAAATGCCCTTTTAGACGAAGGAAAAACTTACTTACGTTGGGATGGTGATTCCTATATCAAAGGTGATGGCTCATCTACACTTGAAATTTATTATCATAGACAAACTTATTTATTATATGTTGGTTCAGACAACCATATTAGCTGCCAAACTTATAATCAACATTTTAGATATGGTACTGAAATAACTTTAGAAGCTTCATTTGATGGTGATTTAGCTTATTATTATGCAGGCTTTTTCGATGGAAGTAATAATTTATTGTCAGATAATACAACATATACATTTACAGTAACAAATACTACTAATATTTATCCAAGGGCACAAGAAAAAGAAGAATTAGCTAATTTTGAATATAATTCATCTAGCGAATATTGTGTAATTACAGGATTTAAAGAAGATTGTTTCGAAGAAGAATTAACTATTCCATCATGTGCTACAGGTATTAATGATTTCGCATTTTATGAACAAAATATAAGACATGTTTATTTAAATTCCAATTTAAAGCAAATTAATAGCCAGGCATTTTATAATTGTCCATTATTAGAATATGTTCAAATTCCATCTGATTCACAATTAGAAAAGATTGAATCTTTGGCATTTGGAGAATGTAGATCATTAACAGCATTTGATTTCTTTGAAGGATTAAAATATATAGGAGAAGAAGCATTCCATAATGTACCATTAGAAATTGATCATATTACAATACCTAATTCAATAGAATATTTAGGTAGTGATCCATTTAATAAAGATATAGTAATATCAATTATGGAAGGATCACAGCTACAAAATCTTGGTGACAATACATTTGATGAGTATCATTTAGATTATGTAGTATATCCAAAGAATTTGGAATCAATAACTTCTCCATTCGAAGGTGCAATAATTGATAAATTATTTATTCCAAATGATATAGAACAGATTAATTCATATATATTTACTTCTGCAACAATTAATGAAATTGAATTTGAAGATAATTCAACTTTAAAATTAATTGATGATTATGCATTCTATTCTACAAATTTAAATTCAATTGTTATACCAAAATCAGTTAAGGAAATTGGAGTAGGAGCATTTAATTCTTCTACATTAACAAGAATTGATTTTGAAGAAGGCTCATTATTAGAAACTATTGGAGAAGATGCATTTATATATTCTAGTCTTAGAATATTAATGATGCCTGAAAACTTAAAAATAATTGAAAAACGTGCATTTGCATATTGTTATGGTTTATCTGTTTGTCTTGTTAATGAAAATTTACAAGAAATTTATGATGATGCATTTGAAGCTGATGATGGATTAAAGAGAGTTGCAAATAAATCATTATTACCAATAACTGCAGGAAGCTCAGATTTTGGTAAAATTGCTTATTACGTAGATTCACTTACAGATCCTTCTACAATAGAAGCATTTGAAATTGATGGTGATTTCTTAATTTATGCTTTTGAAACTGGTAGATCTGTTGTTAGCTATTTAGGTAATTCTAGAAGTGTTACAATTCCAAGCAATGTAACTGTAATTGCTAATTATGCATTTAGAAATAATCAAAATTTAATGTTTATTGATCTTAATAATGTTGTATCTATTGGTGAATTTGCATTTTCAGGTTGTTCTAACCTATTTAGTGTTAGATATGGTAAATATTTAACTAATATAAGTGACTTTTCATTTGAAAGCTGTAATATATTAGAAATTATTAAGCATCCTGAAAATACTAATATTAACCCTGTCCATGGTAATACTGATTTTGGTCATATTGCAGAAAATGCTGTATCAATTAAAGAGAGTGAAGAATATAATTCTGATATTACAGTTGATGATGAAACAGGCTTTGTTTTCCTTCAAATGGATATTGATATGCTTGATATTCATTCAAATGCAATAATTTATTACATTGGTAATGATAAAGATATTGTTATACCATCAAATGTAGATATAATATATGATCGAGCATTTATGTATAGAAATATTGAATCATTATATATTCCTAAGAGTGTTACATATATAGGTAATTATGCTTTCTATTATTGCAATAATTTAAAAACTGTTACATTTGAAGAAGGATCATTATTAGAAACTATTGGTGATAATGCATTTATGTATTGTACTGAATTAGAATCAATTTTTATTCCAAAGAATGTTAAAACAATAAATCTAGAAGCATTCTCATATAATACTTCACTTACATCTATAACATTTGAAGAAGGCTCATTATTAGAAGAAATAGAAAGCAAAGCATTTAAAAGTTGTTATAATATAGAAAGTGTTACATTCCCTAACAATTTGACAATTCTTGAAAATGAAGCATTTGAATATTGTTCAAAGCTAAAAGAAGTATCATTTGGTTCTGGAGAGCTACAAATTAAACCATCTGTATTCTATTGCTGTTATGAATTAGAAAATGTTAATTATTATGGCGAAAATAATACGAAGGCTATTCACTCATATGCTTTCTATTTATGTAATTTAAAATATTTTGAAATAGGTGCTAATGTTACATATATTGGAGATGATGCATTTAAGGGATGCTATGGATTAATAGAAGTATATAATAAATCATCATTTACAGTAGAACCAGAGCGTGATACAAATGGTAGTGTTGCTTTATATGCTGTAATTGTTTATGATGATACAACTATTGATAATAGACAAGAATATGAAGAAAATAACTTCAAATATGTTAATACTGGAACATACATTGTTTTAACTGGTTATACAGGTGAAGAAGAACATGTAATTATTCCTGATAATGTACAAGTTATTGCAGGTGCATTTAGAAATAATAAAACTATAAAGACTGTAGAATTTACTGAAAATTCTAATATTATAGCAATTTGGGGTAGAGCATTTGAACACTCTACACTTGAAAATCTTATTATTCCTGATGGCCTTGGCTTAAAAGGATTTGGTGAAGCTGCACTTCATGAATGTGAAATTACAGAATTAGATTTATCTAATTGTCTTCAATTAGAGTTAATCAAAAATTCTGCATTCGATAATTGTCATTCATTAACAAAAGTTATTTTACCAAAGACTATTGAAGGAATTGGTTTGGATGTATTTAATAGCTGTTCAGCTCTTGAATATGTTATTTTTGATAAAGATACATTATTATCAACAATTCCAACTGATACATTTATGTATGTAGCTTATGAAGATACAAGAGTATTAAATATTGTTTTACCTAAATCTATAACTTCTATAGGTACATATGCATTCTATGAAGATTATGGTACTATTAATATTTTCTATTACGGTACAGAAGCAGAATATACAAATATTGTAATCGAATCAGATGGTAATGACACCTTAGCTAGTGCTAATATATATTATTATTCTGAAACAGAGCCTACTGATTCAGGTAATTATTGGCACTTTAATGAGGATGGATTACCTACAGCTTGGTAATATAATTAAATGTTAAAAAGAAAACCTATAAGTTTAGCTTAATTAGAAAAACTAATAGGTTTTTCTTCTTTAAATAAAAAATTAAAAATCAACCGTTTGGATGATTGTATTGATTTTTTAAAGTGTTAAAATATGCTTGTAGTAAGCAAAGGAGAAAAATAAAATGAAAAAGAAAAATATTGTTTTAAGTTTATTTGTAGGTGTGGCTGCCTTATCAGCTTTAGCTTCTTGTGGAAAGAAAAAAGGCGACAAGAAGGATGATGTTACAACATCAACAACAACAAGTGAGGTTTCAACATCATCATCAACAAGTGATGTTACACCTTCATCATCATCAACAAGTGATGTGACACCTTTATCATCATCAATAAGTGCATCAACTTCAATAACAAGTGTTACATTATCAACTACTATTTCATATAATTTAGCAAGTGGCTCAATGGAATCAGATGAAACTGTTACGGTTGAATATAATCCAGCAACTGGTTTAGATTATGAAATTATATCTGAAATTCCAACATATGATGGTTATAGATTTGCTGGTTGGAAGGTTTCTGGTGATGATACAATTTATCAAGCAGAAGATACATATCATATTGATGAAGAGCATGAGGCACCAATATTTGTTGCACAATGGGTAAAGCAAGTTAGTGTTTCACTTTATTCAAATAAGCCATTTGGTTCTGTAGAAACTATACGTGTTGATGAAAATGGTTCATTTGTAGTAGAAGCTCCAGAAGAAAGAGAAAATTACACATTCTTAGGTTATGCTTCATCTTTTGCAGCAACAGAAGCAGCATATAATGTTGGTGATACTGTAAATATTGAATCTACACCAATTTCATTATATGGCGTATGGACTGGGGATACTGTTGAATTAAGCTATTATTTACAAAATAATACATATCCAATTCAAAATTTAGTACCTAAGACTGAAAATGTTCAAGCTGGAAAAGATTTCACATTACCAAATCCTGATTTATCAGAATATGGTTTAACTTTCTTAGGCTGGAGTAAAAATTATTATTCTTCAGCAACACCAACTAATTTCACAGTTGATTTTAAAGGTGGAGAAAAGATCCCTGTAGATGAGCTTGATGTTGCAGATGGCAAGGCAACATTATATGGCTGTTATGTAAATGCAACAGCACATCCATTTGAATATCTTGAAACTATTGATCCTACAATTTACTCTAATGGAGCTAAGGTATATAAATGTGGTATAGAAGGTCATACTGAAAAATATGTAGAAGTTATTAGTAATAGAAATATTTTAGCTGCAAGAGTAGA
>JAILBI010000045.1 GCA_024681175.1 Acholeplasmatales bacterium | reverse complement strand
AATAATTCATTCTAACAGGGAGGTTTCCATGAAAAAAAGTTTTTATCTGCTAGGAGCATATTTGATAGTTTTAACTTTATCATCATGCAAAAGTGGTAAATCAACAGAAGTTATTGATAAAGGAAAAAATGTTGATAAGGTAGAAATTGTAGCAAAATATATTCCTGGATTTTCAGGATCACATATTCAGGATGAATCAGGATCTTGGACATACACTTTTACTAGTGATATGAGCAAAGATGAATTTTTGAAAGAAATGTTTTTTAATCATATTGCTGATGTTAATCGCTATGGTAGTGATTCATTCTTTGGTTATTCAAAAATTGTAAATTACTCAGAAAATAATGAAGAAATATGTACTAAATATCATGGTTCTTATTTTAACGAGGAAAACCATATTGGAAATAATATCCTAAATTTTGAAATTGACAGTAAAAACAAAAAAATTGATATTAAGTCTAAGGATGATTACAATTACACAAAAGAAGACAATTACAATTTTAATTCAGCTCTTTATTCAAATGGCAGCGATGTATGGTCTTCACTTGAATATGGAAATGTTAAAAGAAAATCATCAGGAACTTATCCATCTACTATTGAAAGTGGAGAAGTAGGATCGTGTGATTATTCTTTTGATTATTCCTGTTATCAAAAAGAGTATGGTATGTTTTATGATATTGATAGCATGGTATTATGGCGAAAGTATTCAAACAATCCTGAAAACTATAAAGATTATCTTAATCTTGAATCAGGATATGAATTTTATGGAAAAAACATAGATAATTCTAATTGTTTAAGTAGTAATTTTGATGAATACACTTATGCTGATGGATATTTTCATCCGGGAAGCTTTTCTTTAGCATATAGTAATGATCGTATCAATCCAACAAATATAGAATCAAATCTTGATGCTGATAAACCATATTATATAAAAAAAGATGATGAAGATGGTTCGTATCTAGAATTATGTGGTTCAAGACCAATGTGTATGGACATTGGGCTTTTCAATGATATTCACGCTGGAATCACATCCGAAAAATTAGATTGTTTTAGTTCCCAAGTTCAATTTGTTCAACCTATAACATATCAATCTAAAATAGCTTATATTTCCGAGCGTCATTTTAATTCTAGACCTCATGTTTCTGATGATGTAAAATCAATATATGATATTGCTTATGAGAATATGGATTTAAATTATGAATTAACAGATAAATACATTATTATAGATATTAAAAATTATTTTTATCAATATTTGTATGATTCAGTACTTTATTATGAAGAAGTAGATCCAGATTATTTTATAAGAAATCCTGAATTTGCAGAATCGATAAAGAATCAGATTAAGGATGCAAAAGAAAAAGATAATTTATATGAGCATATAAAATATTATATAAATTGTACATCCATTTATAGTAAATTAGTTGAATATGATGATATATCCTATGAAATGACATATAGTCCATTTATTGATTATGTTTTATATGAGGATAAGCTTAAGCGTGATGTTTCTGGAACATATGATGATAATTATATATCAAGTTATTATGAATATTATCAAAATAATGGTTATGACTTTTCAACGTTGAGGGAACATTATTATGAAGAGTATACTGATTGTACTTATTCAAATTGCCGAATTGAGATAGTATCCGATTCAATAGATGCTGATTTTTATAATTCTAAAGCGGATTCAATAAAACGAGAAGTTAAAGAAGGCTGCAAAGGTTATATCAATGGTTAATTCTTTTGAATCTCCTAATGATATTATGGATGTTACAAGAGAAGATGGTGGCATTAGATGTATGATGAATATAGTTATTAGATAAAAAATTGCCCTTTGTAAGGGCATTTTTTTAATGCTATATTTATAATATTATGTTATAATATTAATAATGATAAGTTTTGTTTATAAAATAGACAATAAAATGTATTGAAAGGATAATAATTATGAAAATTCTTCACATTCCTAATTATTACTCTCCACACGTTGGTGGGATAGAACAAGTTTGTTTCGATATTGTTGAATCATTAAAGGATCAAGATGTTTCGCAAGAAGTTATTTGTTTTAATGATGAAAATGATAAAGAAGATAAAATAGATATTGTTAACGATGTAAAAATTCATAGATGCGGTGTACAAAAGAAGATAATGAGTCAATCAATATCCTTTAGCTATAAGAAGAATTTGAAAAAGGTATTTAAGGATATGAATCCTGATATTGTAATTTTCCATTATCCAAATCCTTTTGTTGCATCATCATTATTAAAAATATTAAAAAAATATAAAAATACTAAATTAGTTTTATATTGGCATTTAGATATTGTTAAGCAAAAGAAGATTGCTTGGATATTTAATTCTCAAAATAAAAAATTATTAAAAAGATCAATTAAGGTTATCGCAACATCTCCAGATTATATATTAGGATCTCGTTGGTTAACATCTGTTAAGGATAAAACAATAGTTATACCTAATTGTATGAGAGAAGAAAGATTTATTATTAATGATTCTATAAAGAATAGAATATTAAAAATAAAAGAAGAATATAAAGATAAAACAATTATATTTACATATGGAAGACATGTTCCATATAAGGGATATAAATATTTAATTGAAGCATCTAAATATTTAAATGATGATTTTGTTATATTAATTGGTGGTAAGGGTGAGCTTACAGATCAATTAAAGGAAATGGCTAAGGATGATCATAAAATTAAATTCTTAGGTAGAATTGAAGATGAAGATATTATTTCATATTTAGGCGCTGCAGATATTTTCTCTTTCCCATCAATTACTAAAAATGAAGCATTTGGTATTGCCTTAGCTGAGGCAATGAGTCAGGGATTACCTACTGTTACATTTAAAATTGAAGGCTCTGGTGTAAATTATGTAGGATTGAAGGATGTAACTACACTTGAGGTTGAAAATGCTAATTCAAAGGCATATGCAGAAGCTTTAATTAAATTAAAAGATGATAAAGAATTAAGAGAAAAATTAGGTAATAATGCTAAAGATAGAGTATTAGAATTATTTACTTTCAATAAATTTAAAGAACATATTATAAATCTTATTGATGATATTAAATAGGGAGGTCATTATGGATTTTGATAAATTGAAAAATGATTATATGAAATGTTATGGTATATCAGAAAATGTTAAAACATCTTATTGTCCATATAGAATTTGTCCTTTAGGCGCCCATGTTGACCATCAGCATGGTTTAGTTACAGGCTTTGCGATAAATTATGGTGTAGGAATTGCATATACTATAAATGATGATGGCTTTATGCAGCTAACATCAACTGCATTCCCACAAAAAATAAGATTTTATATTGATGTATTCATGGAAAGAAAAGGCAATTGGGCTGATTATTTAATTGGTGCATGTAAAGCATTACAAAAAAATGGCTATATTTTAAAATATGGTATTAATGCATATATTAATGGTGAGATGCCTATTGGTGGTATATCATCATCAAGTGCTGTAATTATTGCCTTTTTAAGAGCAATTTCTAAAGCTAATCATTTTTATTTAACAGATAAGCAATTAATTGAATATGCATATGATAGTGAGGTTAATTATATGCATTTAGCTGTAGGATTATTAGATCCTTCTTGTCAGGTATTAGCTAAACAAAATGAATTATTAGTTCTAGATACTCAAAATATGAAATATGAATTAATAAAAACTAAGGCAGATCAATCTACATTTGAATTTTTATTAATTCATTGTGGTATGACAAGAACTCTAGAGCCTAAAAAATATAATCTTCGTGTAGATGAATGTAAGGCTGCAGCTTTTACAATTCAAGCATATGAAGGTGTTGTAACAAGATTATATAAGGATACAACATTAAGAGATATTCCTTATGATGTGTTTAAAAAATATGAAGATAAAATACCATTTAGCTTTAGAAAAAGATGTATTCATTTCTTTGGTGAAAATGAACGTGTAGAAAAAGGTAAACTTGCATGGCAAAATGGTGATATGGTTGAATTTGGTAAATTAGTATCAGAATCAGGCGCATCATCAATTCAAAATTATGATACAGCTTCACCTTTATTAACTGATATTTATAATTTATTAATTGAAATAGATGGTGTATATGGTACAAGATTCATGGGTGGTGGATTTAATGGATCTTGTTTAGCTATAATAGAGAAGAAAAAAGAAGATAATATAAAAAAGACTTTAACTGAAAAATATTTAAAAATGCATCCTGAATTTGAAGAAACATTTAAAATATATACAATTAATTCAGTAGATGGAGTTGGTGAATAATGAAAGCAATTATATTGGCTGCAGGATATGCAACAAGAATGTATCCTTTAACAAAAGATTTGCCAAAAGCTTTATTACCTGTTAAAGGTAAATTTGTATTAGATTATTTATTAGATGATATAAAAGAATTTAAAAATATTGATGAATTTGTAATTATTACTAATCATAAATTTGTAAAGCAATTTCAAGATTATATAAATGATAAGGATTATAAAATTACAGTAATTGATGATGGCTCAGATGATAATGAAAATAGACTTGGCGCAGTAGGAGATATATCATTTGCGATAAAAACATTAAATATTGAAGATGATGTATTAGTTATTGCATCAGATAATTTATTAAATTTCTCTCTAGATTTCTTTGTAGAGGGAGAGATTAACACATCAAGATGTATGTATTATAAGCTTGATGATTTATCTAAGGCTAAGCGTACAGGTATTATTACTATAGATGAAGATGGTTATGTATCATCTATGGAGGAAAAGCCTGAAAATCCTAAATCAAATTATGCAGTTCCACCATTTTATTTATATGCAAAAAAAGATTTAAAATATTTAATTGATAATAAAGACCTTAAGGGTCTTGATTCTCCAGGTAATTTTTTAGCTTATTTGGCTAAAAAAGAGAAAGTTAAAGCATATTTAATGCCTGGTCAAAGAATAGATATTGGTAATATTGAAACATATAATAAAATAAAATAATTGATAATAAATAATAAAAGTTGTAAACTAATGTTAATGGTGTAAATATGAGTGAGAAAAATACAAAATTAAAAAAAGAAAAGAAAATTATAACATTATCTGATATTTGGAAGATTATTAAGCAAAATTGGATTATTTTAGCATCTGTTACACTTGGTCTTACAGTATTAGGTATAATTTTCGCATTTACTGCAAAGAAAAATCAATATCGTGCTCAATCATCTATTATTGTTCAAATCAGATATGAATCTACAACTCCTACTGATAATGTTAATTTAACTGATTCATTAAGATATGTATATACAGTTTCTGATTTAATTGTAGAGCCTTATACATTAAAGCCAATTGCAAAGGCACATAATATGAGCCTTGGAGAGCTTCAAGCAGAGGTTGAGACTTCATGCTCAGATACATCTTCATTAATTAGAATTTATGTAACTGATGAATCTCCTACAAGAGCAATTGCCCTATGTCAGGATATTACTGCCGCAATTGTTGCTGAATCAAATGATAATGATGATTCAACACATGAAGATTTACTTTGTGATATTATTCAAAAAACAATGCCAATTGAAAAGGATGATGCAGTATTAATCGGGCCAAATAGATTTTTCTATATCTTCTTAGCATTTGTAATTGGTTTAGTTTTAGCTATCGCAGTAATCTTAATTAAAGAATTTTCTTCAACTAAATTTAAAACTAAAGAAGAGGTTGAAGATATTGGACTTCCAGTTATTGGTATCCTTAATGATAAAAAAGAGCTTGAGCAAGCTCCAGGTGATAATGATTTAGTACCTAATAATGTAAATTCTTTAGAGCCTTATAATAGAATTATTAATTCAATTAGATATTCTAATTTCTCTAAAGAAATGAAGACTATCATGATTACATCTACAGGTACAGAAGAAATTAAATCAACTACAATTGCCAACCTTGCATATTGTTGTGCAAATAATGGTAAGAAAGTTTGTATCATTGATCTTGATGTAAGAAAGCCAAGAATTCATAGAATATTTAATGTTGAGCGTGAAAAAGGAATCGTTGATTTCTTTGATGGCAAGATTGAATATGAGGATATGGTTAAGCATACAGAATTTGGTGTAGATGTTATTACATGCGGTAAGAAGATAGATAATCCTGTAGTCTTACTTGAAAGTGATAATTTAAGAGCCTTATTTGAAGCATTACAGGAAGAATATGATTATATCTTCGTAGATACACCTCCTGTAATGGTATGTGGTGATGCAATAGTCATTTCAAGCTTATGTGATGGTGCAATTTATAATGTTGCGATGAACCAATTTAGAAGAGCGGATGTTAAAGAAGCAATTAATACATTATTAGAAGCTAATGTTAATTTAATTGGTTTAAATATCACTAAATTTAAAGGTGATAAAGAAAAAGATCGTTATCAATATGATTTCCATCAATATTATCAAAATCCACAATAATAAAAAGAAGAATGTTTTCAAAACATTCTTTTTTTCTTTGTTTTATATATTAAATAATATATAATTATACTAGGTGATAATCGTGATTTTGTTTTTTAAGCCCATCTTTGTATCTAAGCCCTGGGCAGGAGATGAACTTAATAAATTATATAATGTTTCAGGTAATATAGGGGAAGCATGGATTTGTTCTGGCTATAATGGTAGAAGCTCTACTATATTAAATGGACCATATAAAGGTAAAACTATAAGATATTTATGGCGTAATCATCCTGAATTATTTGGTGATTTTAAAGAAAAGGAATTTCCTTTATTATTAAAATTAATATCTGCAGGAGATAATTTATCTATCCAGGTACATCCTAATGATGATTATGCATTAAAAAAGAAAAATAGCTTAGGTAAATTTGAATGCTGGTATTTCTTACCTGAAAATAAAGCTGAAGAAGAAATATTAGGTGTTTCTGCAACTAACGCAATGGAATTAAAAAATATATTATCATCTGGTAATATAGAAAATTTCTTAATTAAAAGAAAAGTAGAAAATGGTAGTCTTGCAGTAATAAATCAAGGCTTAGTCCATGCTTTAACTAAGGGATCATATGTTCTTGAAATTCAAGAATCAAGTGATATTACATATAGATTATATGATTATAATAGATTACCAAAAAGAGAATTACATATAGATGATGCAATAAATGTTTGTGATTATGCATCAGCTAAGAAAAAATTATTCCATGAATTTAAGGATAGAAGAATAGATTCATTTAAGAGTCAATTCTTTGATTTAATAAAATTAAAAATAAAAAAATCATTATCATTTAAGAGTGAAAATTTCGTTATTGCATATATCTTAGATGGTAAATGTAAAATAAATGAATATGATGTTAAAAAATCAGATTCATTTATTATTACAAAGGATACTCATGTTAAATTAGAAGGTGAAGCTACAATATTAGCTGTAATACCTAAAAAGAAGGAAGGAAGAGGTGAAAAAATGCGTAAGACAGCATTAATTACAGGTGCATCAAGTCAAGATGGCCATTATTTAATTGAATTATTATTGTCTAAAGATTATGAAATTCATCTTTTAGTTCCTTCAAAAGAATTATTAGAAAAAGATTATTTAAAGGATGTAATATTTGATGATAAGGTATTTGTTCATTATGGTGATATGGCAGATTCTTCATCATTAAATAGAATTATTGATATTGTTAAGCCAGATGAAATATATCATCTTGCATCACAATCACATGTCGATATGTCATTTGATATGCCTGAATATACAACTAATGTTAATTCAATTGGTACATTATCATTGCTTGATGCGATAAGATCATCTGAAATATCAACTAAATTATTTAATTTATCATCACCTTATAGATATTCAGGTGATATATATCCTCAAAATGAAGATACTAAGGTATATCCTAAATCACCTTATGCAGTATCAATTACTTATGCATTTGATATGGTTAGAGTATATAGAGAAGCATATTCAATTTACGCAGTAAATGGTATATGCTATAACCATACATCATTATTTAAGGCTCATTCATTTGTATCAAGAAAAATAATTGATGCAGTTAAAAATGTTCGTGATGGTAAGGATGAAATATTAAGATTAGGTAATTTAAATTCAGTAAGAGAATATGGTCATGCAAAGGATTATGCTTATGCAATGTGGTTATCATTACAGGAAGAAAAGCCAGATGATTATATTATTTCAACTGGTGTAGGCTATTCTGTAAGAGATTTTGTAAAAAGATGCTACCAGCATATTGGAATTAACCTTGAATTTGTAGGCGAAGGCTTAGAAGAAAAAGGTATTTGTAATGGTAAGGTATATGTTGAGGTTGATCCTAAATATATGCGTGCAACAGATGCAAAGGTGCTTGTTGGAGATTCTACTAAATTTAAAGAAAGGACAAAATATCAATTTGAATATGACATTGATAAGGTCATAGATGAATTGTTGGAAAATTAAAATGTTAACATTTTTAATTATGGCAGGTGGCTCTGGTGAAAGATTTTGGCCCCTTTCTACAAAAGAAAATCCTAAACAGCTTTTACATATATTTGATGAAAAATCATTATTAAGATTAACATATGAAAGAATATTACCTTTAACAGATAATAAGCATATATTTGTCGCAACAAATAAAATACAAGCTAAAAAGGTAAAAGAAGAATTAAAGGAGCTTGATGCATCAAGAATTATTATTGAGCCAAGCTTTAAAGATACAGCCTCAGCTATTTGCTATGGCTCATTAATAATATCTAAATATATTGATAATCCTACTATTGCAGTACTTGCTTCAGATCATTTAATTAAGGATGAAGATAAATTTAGAATGATTTTAAATATTGCTGAAGCTAAAGCTAATGAAGGAAAAATAGTAACACTTGGCATTAAGCCTACATATCCTGAAACAGGCTATGGCTACATTGAGGCAGAGGATAATAAATTAAATTGGCCTTGTAAGGCAATTTCATTTAAAGAAAAGCCAAATGTAGATGTTGCAATAGAATATATTAAAAAAGGTAATTATTTATGGAATAGTGGCATGTTTATCTTTAAAAGAGATGTCATTATGTCTGAATTTAAAAAATATAGTCCAAACCATTTTGAAACAACAGTAGAGCTTGATATGCTTATTGATAAGAATAATGGTATTATTACTGCAAATAAGGTTCAAAATAAATTTAATGAATATGAAAAGAAATCTATTGATTTTGCAGTAATGGAAAAATCAGATATTATCGAAGTTATTCCATGTGAAATAGGATGGAATGATGTAGGAGGCTATTTAGCATTTGAAGAATTATTCCAAAAGGATGAAAATGGTAATGTAAAAAGATTTGTAAATTGTATTTCACTTGATTCTAATAATAATATTATTGTTTCAGAAAATAAAAATTTACAAAGAGTTGCGCTTTTAGATGTTTCAGATATGATAATAGTAGTAACTAAAACAGATATATTAATATTACCTAAGAATAGAAGCCAAGAAATTAAAAAATTAATAAAAATAATGCCTCAAGATTAAATAGGTGTATAAAAATATATTTTTTAAAGAGGAGAAAGATATGAAAAAATTATTTTTAACAATATTTACATTAATGTTTTTCTTTACATTTT
>JAILBI010000044.1 GCA_024681175.1 Acholeplasmatales bacterium | reverse complement strand
ATTGATGAACAAAAAGATTATATGGATTCTTATTATGACAATTTCTATTCTAAAGAAAATGAAGAAGAAGTTGATTTAGAAGCTGCTGAAGAAATTAGAGAGCTTGAAGAAGAATCTACTTTAGATAAGGCTGAAGATGTAAATCTTGAAGAAGAATCTAAAGATGAAGAGAATGAAGAAGCATCTTCAGATGTTAAAGAAGATTTAAAAGAAGAAGCTAAAGAAGAGATTAAAGAAGAGATTAAAGAAGAAAACAATGATACTTTAGAATCATCTGAAGAAAAAGCTGATGATTTAAAGAAAGATGAGGAGTAATCCTTTATAGGGGATATTAGAAAATTTATATGAGTTCAAATGATACATTAAGCATAAATTCATTGAGAGTTATAGGCGCAGAAATTATAGGGAAAGCTAAAAGTGGTCACCCAGGAATCGTTTTGGGTGCAGCACCAATGGCACATACATTATTTACAAGACATTTAAATATTAATCCTGCAAATCCTAAATGGTATAATCGTGATAGATTTATTTTATCTGCAGGACATGGTTCAATGTTACTTTATATGTTACTTCATCTTGCTGGATTTAAATTAAGCATGGATGATTTAAAGAATTTCCGTCAAAAGGGAAGCCTTACACCAGGACATCCTGAATTTGGTCATACTGATGGTGTAGAATTATCAACTGGTCCTTTAGGACAAGGATTATCTACATCTGTAGGCTTAGCTTTAGCTGAAAGCTTCCTTGAAAAGAAATTTAATAAGGATGATTTTAAAATCATTGATAATTATACATATGTATTATGTGGTGATGGCGACCTTGAAGAAGGTATTTCAATGGAAGCTATCTCACTTGCTGGACATTGGAAATTAAATAAATTAATTGTTTTATATGATTCAAATGATATTCAGCTTGATGGTCCTTGCAAGGAAGTAAATTCTGAAAATATTAAGGATGTTGTAGTTGCAAAAGGATGGAATCATATCTTAGTAAAAGATGGTAATAATCCAGATGATATTGATAAAGCTATTAAAGAAGCTAAAAAATCATCAAAGCCAACTATGATTGAAATTAAAACAATCATTGGTCATGGTGCACCAAACCAAGGAACAAATGATGTTCATGGTAAGCCAATGCCACAAGATGATGTTTTAAAATTAAAAGAGAACTTAAATTATAATTATGATACAGATAATTTCCCACAGGAAGTAAAAGATTTCTATAAAGAAAATGTTTTAGAAAAGGGAAAGAAAAATAATAAAGATTGGGATAATCTTTTAGAAGATTATTGCAATAAATATAAAGAAGATGGCATCTTATTAAAGAAATTCATTAATGATGAATTTGTTGTTCCATCATTTGATAAGCTTCCTAAATATGAAGCAGGATCAAAGGAATCAACAAGAAATGAAATGGGTAAGATTTTATCTGCAATCGTTAAAGAAATGCCAAATGTTTTAGCAGGTACTGCAGACCTTTCATCTTCAACTAAGGTTAAAGGTGCAGATGGTGTATATGGTGTTGATAATAGATGCGGAAGAGACATCAAATTTGGTGTAAGAGAGCATGCGATGGCTGCAATCGTAAATGGTATTACTGTTTATGGTGGCTTAAAGGGTGTAGGCTCAAGCTTCTTTGTATTTAGTGATTATCTAAAACCTGCAGTTAGATTAGCTGCAATAATGAATTTACCATCACTTTTCTTCTTTTCACATGATACAGTATGTGTAGGAGAAGATGGTCCAACACATCAACCTATTGAGCATCTTACAATGTTTAGATCAATGCCAAATACTAATGTATTCCGTCCAGCTGATGCAAATGAGCTAACAGGAGCTTTAGTAGAAGCATTTAAAACAAAATCATATCCTACAATTATTACAACTACACGTCAGCCTGTATTAAATTTAGAAAATACAGATCCAGCTAAGGTAGCTTGTGGTGCATATGTAGTATATGGTGATAATAATTCAGATTATATCATTGTAAGTACAGGTGCTGATTTATCATTAAGTATTGATTTAGCTAAATCATTAAAAGAAGAAGGAATTAATGTTAAGGTTGTATCAATGCCTTCTATGTTCTTATTTGATAAACAAAATAATAATTATAAAGAAGAAGTATTACCATCAAATATGAAAAATAAAACAATGGCAATTGAGATGGGTTCTACAATGCCATGGTATAAATATGCAAATTATGTTTATGGTATCGATGAATTTGGTAAATCAATGCCAATTTCAGAAATCTTTAATTATTATGGCTTTACAGTAGATAATTTAAAGAATGTATTTAAAAAGAATTTCAATATATAAAGAAAATGACGTAGTCTAGCTGACTACGTCATTTGTGTTTTTAATGATTCTTTTTAAATATTTTTCTTCAAAATCTTGATAATAAATTGGTTTATCAAAATAATATCCTTGAACTAATATACATCCAATAGATCTTAAATAATCAACTAATTCTTTAGTTTCTACACCTTCACATAATACTTTAATATTAAGTGAATGAGCTAAATCCATGATGAATGTTAATATTAATTTAGTTTTATCATTTTTACCATCATCTACGAAGCTCTTATCAAGCTTAATAGTATCAAATGCAAATCTTGATAATGATGCTAAATTAGAATAGCCTGAACCGAAATCATCCATTGATATACTATAGCCATCATTGTGTAGGTCATGCATTAATGTCATAATTTGAGAAGAATTAGTAATATACATTGATTCTGTAATTTCTATTTCAATTAAATTTGCAGGGACATCATATTTTTCTCTAATTTTATTAATTTGAGATCTATATAATGGGAAATCCTTTTGGAACATTGATAAATTTACAGAAATTACTACAGGCTTTAAACCCTTATCAAGTACATCTCTTTGGAATTTACATACATTTTCAAACACTATTAAATCTAATTGATTAATAAATCCATTTCTTTCAAATAATGGAATAAAGAAATTAGGGGTTAATATTTTCTTATGTCTATAATCCCATCTTGTTAAGGCTTCAGCACCTACAACAGAATTAGTAATTGTATTTACCTTTGGTTGTAAATAAAGAAGAAATTCACCATCATTTACTGCATCAATCATATGAAGCTCTAATTCAGTATCTCTACGCTTATCTTCAAACATCTTTTCATCGAAGAAGGCAACTCTATTTACAACAGTAGTATTTTTTCTTGCAATATTAGCTTTATCGATACATAAAGCTAAATAATCGTCATCCTTATACATTATTTCAGATTCATCAATATAAATACCAGCTCTTAATTTAAAATTATTTCCATATGAATAATTATCATATAAATAATTTTGAATATCATTAACATATTTTATTAATAAATCTTTATCTATTGATGGGATCATAATTGTGAATAAATCAGAAGATATTCTACAATAAATATATCCATCCTTACTTAATTCAATTAATCCCTTTGCAAAGCATTTTAATGCGCTATCACAAATCTTTGTACCAAGGGAATCATTATAATATTTAAATGATTCAAAATTAATATTAATTAATGAGAATTGATTAATTTTCTTTGAATTTAGATAAATATCTATTTCATCACGCCATTTTGAATAATTATATATCTTAGTAAGCTTATCAAAATGTAATGTATAATCTAATTTAATATTAGAATAATTCTTGTTTAATGTAGAAGAAATAGATTTTGCAATAATGAATAAAGAAGAACTATCAAGTGATGTCCAGAATCTATTATTATGACACATATCAAGTCTTAAGAAACCAAATAATTTATCTTCATATTCTAGCTTTATTGCAATATAAGAAGTTACATTTTGTTCCATTAATATTTCTTTTAAAGGAGAATTCTTTATAGATGATAATTGGTTTGCTTTAATAATTGTTGAGCTTGCAAAGCCATCTATCCATATTTTTTTATGATCTAAATTCTTTTTAAATTCTACAATATTTCGATATGCTGGATTAGTCCAGTTTAATAATTTATCATTTTCATAATCATCAGGATCAAACATTATAAGTGCGGCTCTATCAACATTGAAGAAGTAGCCAATTAATGATAATGCATCCTCCATATTATGCTCAAATGATAATCCTCTATTTAATAATTCAAATACACCGCCTATGATGTTGAAATAAACTGTTGTTTCATCTGCAGGTCTAATTGTATTTTCAAATGAATAAAGGGAATTATCATCTATAGTAGAGATATTTCCACATCTTTCTTCAATATAGATGATGAAGTTTCCGCCACCTTTTCTTTGACCACGCTCTAAAGCAAGGAAGGCTTTTTTGTATAATGTGTCAAATGTTTCACCATGTCTTGGATAATTTGCACAACCAATTGTTGCAGTAATTTTAATTTGCTTAATATTATGATTTCTTAAGTTTTGAACAGAAGAACGAATTCTATCACATGCAAGACGAACTGCACTATATAAATTCTTTACATAATATAATACTAAGAAAGAATTATGAGAGATTCTTGCGGCTAAACCATTATCTGCAATATATTTCTTTAAAGAAGAAGCTGCTTCAACCAAGACGATATCTGTTAACATTGTTCCATATGTTTGCTCATATTCTTCAAATTTATCTAATGTTACAACCATTAATGCGAATTCTTTATTATTCTTTATTGCCTCATTAACAGCTTCTTCAATACCACTTTTAGTTTTTAATCTTGTTAAATTATCTTCATCACGGTCTGTTAATTTGCCAACATTTTCAAAAGAAAGGATAACTGTATCTTCAGAAACCTTTTGGCCTTTTATTTCAAATCTTAATAAAGAGCCGTCTTTTCTTGAATAATTTGCATTAACTGAAAATGGTCGATCATCAACATCAAGATTCTTTAAAAATCTTTCTAATTTTCCTTTTGTTTCATCATCAAAATCATTTCTTTTTGCTATTCTATCAACGAATTCATCATAATTTAAATCTTTAGCAACGACTCTTTCGCCTCTTGTTGCATAAGTAACGATCTTGTCTTTGATGTTAACAAATACTACAAGATTATCATATAATCTAAGTATCTGCTCGGCATGATTAAGGTCAATCATAGAAGCTCCTCCTTTCTTTTAAATTTTTAAATAGTGTCTTTCTCTCTATGATTATACCATAATTTTAAGAAAAGTTAATTATTATTTTATTTAATATAAAATTTGTGGTATTATTTATTCGTATTTTTAAAAAGCAAGGTGATATTATGTATGATGTAATCGTAGTAGGTGCTGGACATGCTGGTTGTGAAGCAGCCTTAATTGCTGCAAAAATGAATCATAGCACATTACTTATTACTGGTAATTTAAATATGGCAGGCTCAATGCCTTGTAATCCATCAATTGGTGGACCTGCAAAGGGTATTATTGTAAGGGAAATTGATGCATTAGGTGGATTTATGGGTAAATGTGCTGATTTGTGTCAAATTCAAACAAAAAAATTAAATAGCTCTAAGGGACCTGCGGTTTGGGCATTAAGATTCCAAATGGATAAATTATTATATTGTAAGGAAATGCTTAAGCAATTAAAATCACAAGATAATCTAGATTTAAAGGAAGCCTATGTTGATGATTTAATTGTTGAAGATAACAATATAAAAGGTGTTGTTTTAGAAAATGGTGAAAAATTTTATTCTAAAACAGTCATTATTACAACAGGTACATATTTATCATCTAGAATTTTACGTGGACATTGGACAAAAATTGAAGGTCCAGATGGACAAAAAACTAATTATGGTATTTCTAAAGCGTTAGCAAGATGTGGCTTTACAATTCAAAGATTAAAAACAGGTACTCCACCTAGAATTAAAGCATCTTCAATTGATTTTTCTAAAACAGCTTTAGAGCCAGGTAGTGAAGAAGTATTACATTTTAGCTTTGATAAGGGCTATAATTCAATTCTAAATGTAAATATTCCTTGTCACTTAGCATATACAAATTTAGATATACATAATTTAATTAGAGAAAATTTAGACAAATCTGCAATGTATGGTGGAGTTGTAAAAGGAATTGGACCTAGATATTGCCCATCTATTGAGGATAAGGTTGTTAAATTTTCTGATAAAGAAAGACATCAAATCTTTTATGAACCTGAATCATTAGATATGGATGAGACATACCTTGGTGGCTTTTCAACATCAATGCCTGTTGAGGTTCAAGAAAAGATGATTAGATTATTACCAGGCTTAAAGGATTGTGAAATCATAAGATATGCATATGCAATAGAATATGATGCAATAGATCCATTAAATTTATATCCAAGCTTAGAAACTAAGATTGTTAAATATTTATTTACTGCAGGACAGATCAATGGAACATCTGGTTACGAAGAAGCTGCAGGACAAGGCTTAATTGCAGGTATTAATGCATGTTTAAAATTAGAAGGAAAAGATCCTTTAATTTTAAAGCGTGATGAAGCTTATATTGGTGTAATGATTGATGATCTTGTAACAAAAGGTACTAAGGAGCCTTATCGTTTATTAACTTCAAGAGCTGAATTTCGTTTACTTTTAAGAAATGATAATGCAGATTTAAGATTAAGACATTATGGCTATAAGATTGGTACTATATCTAAAGAGCAGGAAGATAGATTAAATCAAAAGGAAGCTGCGATAAAATTATGTATTGAGCAATTTGAAAAAATTAAAATCAAATTCACAATTATGAATCAGGTTTTGAATAAATATAATGCCACATTGTTAACTGAATCAGTTTCACTTGCATCATTATTGAAAAGACCTGATGTTAATTATAAAATGATTTTAGAGGCTAAAGAATTATCTAATACAGAAATTAATATTGATTATGATGATATTGATGAAATATTAGAACAGGTAGAAATTCATTATAAATATGATGGATATATTAAAAAAGCTTTAGCTCAAGCAGAAAGAATGAAGAATTTTGAAAGATTAAATATTCCTTCTGATATAGATTATAATGATGTTTCTAATATTGCGTTAGAGGCAAGAGAAAAATTAAAAAAGGTTCGCCCTTTAACAGTAGGACAAGCATCAAGAATTAGTGGTGTTAATCCAGCAGATATTTCAGTATTAGTTGTTTATCTTGAAAAGCTAAATAGGAGCAGAAATGAATCTTAAAGAAAATTTATTAAAATTAGATATTAATATTAATATAGATGATTCAATGATTGAAAAATTTGAAACATATTATAAAAAATTAATTGAAGTTAATTCTTATATGAATTTAACAAGAATTACTGAATATGAGGATGTTTATATTAAGCATTTTTTAGATTCATTAACTATTTTAAAATTTATTAAGGATGAAAAATATAATTTATGTGATGTTGGCTCAGGTGCAGGATTTCCATCTATACCTTTAGCAATAACTAATAATAAAGCTAATTTCACTATTATTGATTCCCTTAATAAAAGAATTAATTTTATAAATGATTTAATATCTAATCTTAATTTAAATAATGTAGAAGCTTACCATTTTAGAGCAGAAGATTATGCAAAGGATCATAAAGAAACATTTGATTATGTTACAGCTAGAGCTGTAGCAAGATTAAATGTTTTAATTGAACTTTGTCTTCCTTTAGTTAAAATAGGTGGCTTTATGATTTCAATGAAGGGTGATATTTTACCTGATGAAATAGAAGAAGCTAAAAAAGGAATTGAGCTTCTTGGAGGTAAGGTTCAAGATATTATTTATTTTAATTTACCTATTGTAAATGAAAAAAGAGCCTTAATTGTTATTAAGAAGATTAAAAATACTCCTAAAGGCTATCCAAGAGAATTTAAAAAGATAAAGGATAGACCATTATGATATTTAAATTAGATGATATTATTCAAACAAAAAAGAATCATGTCTGTGGTTCTAACACTTGGAAGGTCTTAAGAACAGGTATAGATATTAAGATAGAATGCCAAGGCTGTAAAAGAATTGTCATGATGAATAGTGAAGAGTTGAAAAATAAATTAAAAAAATAAATTTAAACCAAATAATAAAGTGAGTAAAATTTCCTTGATTTTGCTCACTTTTTTGTATTTTTATATTATTAAAAAATACCTATCAAAAAAAGATAAAATTCTTGTTGACATTAAATTTTTAAAATGCTATACTTAAAAGGCACTGCAACCCAAGTGCGTGCAAATAATACATAAATATGGTTGGGTAGCGAAGAGGCTAAACGCGGCAGACTGTAAATCTGCTCCTTAGGGTTCGGTGGTTCGAAACCACTCCCAACCACCACCTATTATATTAGAAATAATATATTAGAAATGTTCTTTGAAAACTATATATGACGAACTTGAACGTTAAGAATTAAAAACAATTCTTTTAAACAATAATGAGCAGAGATGCTCCAAATATATTTTTTGGAGAGTTTGATCCTGGCTCAGGATTAACGCTGGCGGCATGCCTAAT
>JAILBI010000038.1 GCA_024681175.1 Acholeplasmatales bacterium | reverse complement strand
GCCAATATCAATCCAATAAGATATAGATCATATTATTATGATAAAGAAACAAATCTTTATTATCTAAATAGTAGATTTTATAATCCAGATACAATGAGATTTATATCTATAGATGATATATCATATTTAGATTATGATACATTAGGTGGATTAAATCTATTTACTTATTGTAATAATAATCCTGTTATGTATTCTGATGGAGACGGGCACATGCCTGAATGGCTAAAATGGGTTATTGGTGGTGCACTAATAGTTGGAGCAGTTGTATTGACAATTGCTACTGCAGGTCTTGGAGGAGCAATTGCGGCAGGCCTAGGTGGAAGTTTTGCTGCATCAGTAGCTGGCGGTGCAATAGCTGGAGGTATAATAGGTGCAGCAAGTGGAGCATTAATAAATGCTGGCACTCAGGTAATTAATAATGGCTTTAGTGATTTTAGTTGGTCTTCTGTTGGACTTGGAGCGTTCTCTGGCATGATAGCTGGCGCAATAGCAGGTGGTTTATTTGGAGGAATTCAGCATGCATTAACAACAACGAAAATTGCACAAGCTGTCTCAAATTTAAATCAAGCTGAAGGACAATTAAGTAGTTCACTAAAATTGTTTGCCAATGTAAATGGTTTTAATGGAACACCATTTAGCGGTGCGAATATTGCAAATGCTTTAGGTACCGCACTTGGAAATTATCAAAATGCATATAATTCGTTTATTGCAGCAAGGGCAACCTATTCTTTTGTGAATGGTTTAGCTAAAATATCATATTTTGGATTAGAAAATGTAACTAGTAATTTAATTGGATTATGGTTTTAACTGGTGGTTATTATGAGTGAAATGATTTTGTTTGAAAATAAGAAAATAATATTATTTTGTGACAAAATAATCTTAAAAAAAACATCAAAAACTATTTATATGTGTGATATTAAAAGTATTTCTTATGCAAAATGGAGTTTGAAAAATTATTTTTTAACTTATGGTGATATGGAAACACCAGGTGCCTTTTATATCCGTTTAAAAGGAAAATCCATTTTTGAAAAAATAATTGCCTTTAGAGTTAAATACGATAAAGCCAGAGAAATAATATCAAAGATAAAATTTAAAGTTGATTTTAAAGAATAATATTTTTTTACGGTTTGCACTAAGCATATGAGACGTTCGTCTTGTATGCTTTTTAGGCACTAAACCAATCTAGGGGAATAGGGGAATAAAATCCTATTCCAAATCAGGGGGATACCCCTCCTCCAAATTAGGTGGATAGATATACAGTGTTTATATGAAATTAAAGAGCGATAACTCAGATGAGTCTCGCTCTTTTTTAGTAAGAATTAAATGAAATATCTTTAGTTACAGAGAATCAAAATACATTAAAAGACAAATTAGAAATAATTAAAGAAATAATATCTAATAAGCTTACAATAGATGAATTTGATGAAGATGTATTTGAAGCTTTAATAAAGAAAGTAGTTGTAGGTGGATTAGATGATGATGGAAATAAAATACATCATATGCTAACATTTGTATTTTCTGAAGATGGAAAAATAAATGGATATAATGGTGATTCAGTCCAAAGACAAAAAAATTAGCATTTATCTCAACAAAAAAATAACAGCATTTTTTTAAAAGAATTATTATTCGTTCAAAAATAGAATGAAATAACAATTACGTGTCCGCATTAAAGTATAAGAAACGAAAATAGGCTCTACAATGTAGGGCCTATAATTTTTGTTCATTATCAATATTAAATTCTTTTCTTAAATCTGATTCCTTATCATCAAATAAATAAGCATTTATTGCCTCTATTTTCTTCATTACATCCTTATATGCAATATCTAGCATACCATCTGTAATTAAAGGAATATCTGTATCTCTTGGGTCATTATAAAGCATATCCTTTGTTCTTTTTTTTGATCTAAACATTTTAGATACTAACAAATGAATAGGATATCTTAAATTAGTTTTCATAAATGATTTATAATATTTTTTCTTATTCTTATAGCATCTTTTAAAATAATTAGTTGATGCCATGAATCTAAATAATTTAATACATGGATTATGAATTAATTCATCCATATAATCATAATATTCAAATGAATTCT
>JAILBI010000019.1 GCA_024681175.1 Acholeplasmatales bacterium | reverse complement strand
TATAAAGATCCCTTCAAGGGATAAGCCATAGTGAAATTTGCGGTTGTCAGCCGCTTTTTGATGACCCTTCAGGGTCGTCGAAAGGTAGAAGCCCTTATAGGGGAGCGTAAAAACCGCACGTTAAACGTGCGGATTGTTATTTTACAAAAAAAGGAGTATTGCTACTCCTTAATACAAAATACAGCATATAAAGGTATTGATTTAATATTATTCTCAAAACCAAAATTTTTACTAGAAGTTTTAATTGAATACTTTGGATTATATCTTGAAACATATGTTCTTAATGATTTCGCTCTAACATTATCAGCTGATTTTACTTCAATTGGTATCGCTTCCCCATTAATATGTATAACAAAATCTAATTCAGATGTATTATTAGAATTCCAGTAATGTAAATCAAACCCATTAAATTTTAATTCACACGCAACATAGCTTTCGGCAAGCATTCCCCTAACCTTATCTGATATATCAATATTTTGAATAATTTTATTTGCGGCTAAGCTACCTTTTAAAGATAATAATCCAATATCTGAATAATATACTTTAAATGTTTTTAAATCTTCAGTTGCTGTTATTGGATAAAAGCCTTCAGATGTCATTGTACAATTAATAACAACATTAGAAGCCTTTAGCCAGCTTAATGCAATATCATAAGATTTACTTCTTGCTTTTTTTGAAACAACAGAATATTGGAATTTTGTAGTTTCTTTTCCTAATTGAGAGAAGATACTATTGTATATTTCAATAGATTTAATTGTTTTTTCAGGAGTAGCATATTTTGTCATATCAGAAATATATGCATTAGAAATAGATGATTGTTCTGATCTAACCAAATTAATATCTTTTGTCTCAATATAAGTTTTAACTGCCTGAGGATATCCTCCAACTACTAAATATATTCTATATAAATCTAAGGCTTTCTCATGTAAATCCAAAGGAGACATATTATTATAAGATTCAACAATTTTGTCTCTTAATCCTTCATTATTGGTAGCAATTAAGAATTCTTCAAAATTCATTGGATACATATTAATTATATCAACTTTACCAACAGGAAATGAAAAAGAACCACGATTAATTGCAAGACCTAATAAGCTTCCTGCTGAGATAATATGATATTCATTAGCTTCCTCATTAAAATACTTTAAAGAAGTTAATGCCTCTTCACATGCTTGAATCTCATCAAAAAATATTAAAGTTTTACCTTTAATGATAGAAGTAGAATAATAAGCCTTTAAATCTTCAATTATTCTAGTTGGATTTAAATTTCTTTTAAAAATATTGTGAATATCTTTATCATTTTCGAAATTACAATATAAAACATTGTCATATTCAGATTTACCAAAATCTAATACAGAATATGTTTTACCGATTTGTCTTGCACCATAGATTATTAATGGCTTACGATTAGTGCTGTTTTTCCAATTGATTAATTTTTCATTAATTAGACGTTTCAATGAAATCAACTCCTTTGGTTACATTATACAGTAAACAAAAGTAGATATCAACATTTTATCTATGGTAAAATGCAAATTTATCTACAAAAATGTATAGGTATTGAATAAAATAGTTCTATTAAATAATAGACAATTAGTTTTAAAACCCAAGAGGTTGTGTACATATATTTTATCATAGTGTTTACTTTTACCCTTTTAGTGTCTACTTTATTAATAGCACAACATGGATACTAAAAAGTGTTTATTAACATTTTTTCTTTTGACAAAAATCAAGTGTGGGGGGTATAATTTTATCAAAGAGAGTTAAATTTATAATAAAGGATGAAATTTATGAAAAAGAGATTATTTATTTTACCATTATTAGCTTTATCTTTTTTAACATTAGCTAGTTGTTTTGGTGATGATTCATCAAATATATTAGATAAATCTGAAACTGTTAAAGATATACCTGATAATAAATCTAATAATACCGATACTACATCTGAAGTAAAAAAAGATGATACAAGTGATAAAGATAATGGAATAGTAAAACCAACAGAAAAAACAGAATCTGAAATAAGAGTAGAATTAATTAGTAATGCAAATTCTGCAATTTCTTCATTATCATCTAATAATTTTACTGTTAAAATTGATAATAATATTTATAAAATAAATAATTCGAATTTAGATATAAATGGTAAAATATATCAATCTAATACAAATAATTATTATGTTTATGAATTAAAGAATTCTGAAACAAATGCTTATTCAAAAGAAGAAACAACTGATTTATCTTTTAAAAATATTAATGCTGGATCATGGACGGATATTTTAACAATATCAAATCAAATGGAATTAAATAGAGTTGATGTAAATAAAAATGAAGCATATATTGTTAAAAAAGAAACAGCATTTCCAGAATTTTTAATAAGTTATACTGATAATGGATTTAAGTTAATAAAAGATAATGATGTAATTGAATTTTATAATATTGGAACAACAGAAATTATAATTCCAACAAACATTTATCAAGAAGAAAAATATATAATTAAAGATGGTAAATTTAATTTAATTAATTTAAAATCAGTATTAACTGATTGGATTAATGGTGAAAACAAAGACAACATGAATGTTTTTTATGATAGTGCATC
>JAILBI010000176.1 GCA_024681175.1 Acholeplasmatales bacterium | reverse complement strand
TGTGTTAATAAATATCTATTTTTACTAGAATCAATAATTCCACCATTTTTATAATAAATAACTTTATATTTATTACATAATTCTTCAACAATAAAACCTTTAGCTTCATCTAAAAAAGGTAATAATATTACAGAACCAGCCTCATATCTTTTAATATCTGATTCTATTTTCTTTCTAAATAAATCTAAATCTTCCATAATATTCTACCAAGTCTAATATGTGTTGAATGTGCTTTTATAGCATCCTTATAATCTTCACTCATACCCATAGATAAATAAGGTATTTTAATATTTAATTCTTTTTCGATTTCATTTCTTAATTCATATAATTTATTAAATTGTTTATATAAATTATCATCGCTATCACCCTTGATAGCCATCATCATAAAACCCACTAAATTAATCTTTTCATATTTTAAAACTTCTTTAACAAAATCTTTTATATTATGAAAATCTACACCATTTTTATTTTCTTCAAGATTAATTGATACTTCGATAAAAGTATTTAATTTAGTTTCTCTATATTTTTCTATTTCGTTAGCAAGCTTTAAAGAATCTAATGAATGTAAATAATCTATTTTATTGATTACTTCTTTACATTTGTTTCTTTGTAAGTGTCCTATAAAATGCCAATTAATATCATAATCTTTTAATTCATCATATTTCTTTAAAAAAGAATCAACTCTATTTTCACCAAAATCATGAACACCTGCGTTATATAAATCAATCATTTTATCTGAACCAACATATTTTGTCGCCGCAACAACACAAACATCCTTTGGTATTGTATTTAAAAATTCTTTAATATCTTCTCTTAGAATAATATTATCCATTAATATCAACTCCTAATTTCTATATAATTATAATATATTTTATTAATTAATAAAATAAATTTATGTAGAATTCATTAATGGTTAATGTTATAATGAACTCGTTGAAAGAAGTTGTTATAATGATTAATAATTTTAATTATAATGAACAACTTAATATAGAAAAATGATGGCCTTACTGGATAAAAACAGTAAGGCTTTTATTTTTTCCAAAACAAGGAGGAAAATATATGAAAAACGAACAAAATAATGAGCTTTTTTATCAAGATTATGTAAAAGATTTAAATGAAATCAAAGAAACTATTAGAAATAATAGAAATAAAGCTATGATTGTTGTTAATAGTGCAATAATAATGACTTATTACAAAATAGGAACTATTATTAATCAAAGAAAGAAATGGGGCAATAAATATATAGAAAGACTATCTAATGATTTAAAAGAATATGGGAAAGGTTTTTCTATTCAAAATTTAAAATTTATGTCACAGTTTTCAAAGAAATTTGAAAAGAATAAAATTGGCTTGCAAGTTGCTAGCCAAATACCATGGTTCACTATAATACGAATTATTTCAAAGTCAAAATCAGATGAAGAAATGTTGTGGTATATTACTCAAACACATAAAAATGGATGGAGTAGATCTACAGTATTAAAACAAATTGAAATGAAAGCATATGAACGTTCTTTAATAGAACCACAAACTACTAATATAGTTAAATCAGATGATATATCAAAAGAAATATTTAAAGATACTTATTTACTTGGTTTCGCAGATGAAAATAGTTTTACTAATGAAGATGAATTAAAAAAATTAATGGTTAATAACATTATTCAATTCCTAAAAGAACTTGGTCCTGGATTTTCATTAGTGGATAAAGAATATAAGTTAACAACACCAACAAATAAAGATTACTATATTGATTTATTAATGTATCACACAAAAATTCATGCTTATGTTGTTATTGAAGTAAAAATAGGTGAATTTGAACCTAGAGATTTAGGCCAATTGATATTTTATGTAAATGCGATTGACAAACTAGAACGTACTGAAGGAGATAATGAAACAATAGGTCTTCTTCTTTGTAAGGATGCGGATAAATTTGTCGCTGAAACAACATTAGAAAAATCTTTATTAAAACTAGGAATATCTAAATATAAATTACTTGAAGAATTACCTGAATATTTAAAAAAGAAATTAAATGAAAAATAAAAAAATCATGTTATTCTAATATGTACCCCAAGTCAAGGACACTTTGAAAAAAGGTGTAATATTTACTTGAACATATTCATTCCCCTAGGGGAATCGCGAACTTAATATTTAAATTGAAGCTAATTGTGAAGATTCATGATTAGCTTCTTTTTTATGT
>JAILBI010000227.1 GCA_024681175.1 Acholeplasmatales bacterium | reverse complement strand
GCTCCATCAATAATGATTAATAAAATCATTACTAATGCATTAAGCACATTCATAATTCTTAGGTTTCTAATATGTGCATTATTTAATTTTTGTTTCTTTACCTTAACGGCATTTTCTATATCATTATATAAAACCATATTAGTTACCTCTTAATTTTTGTAACCTTTTCAAGATGCATAAATTTATTATTATCATCTGTGATTAAATAATATGTTGTATAGCTTTTCTTTCCTTCAACATATACCCATAATGCATTCCAATCCTGATTATAATAATATGTTGTTTCTTTACCAATTAAATCTGTAATTTTAAAATTTAATTTTAATAAAGCCTTATGATGTCTATCTAAATTAACAATATCAATTGCTTCAGGATTCTTTGTACAATTTACACATAGATGTGTTTTTTGATCTATATGCTTAGGACAATAATATCTTTTACATGAAACACATAAATCAGGTAAATGTGTTTTCATATTTAAATCTACAAATAATAATGAATCCTTTTTATCCTTACAGGCAATACATACATCTGTATTTTTAATATTTTTAAGGTCATCTAAGAAATATTTCTTTTGACCTTTAGAATATAAAATAGATTTACCATTATTATATTTAGAATTATCTTCTTCAGCTGCACAGTAGTCACAACAGCTTACACCATCATCTCTATTTACAATGATGTGTGTTTCCTGATAGAGATTCCAAACCTCATCAATGGCGCCAAATTTATGTCCACATGTAGGGCAGCATCTTGCATATTCTTTAGATACATAATGCTTAGATTTATCATTTAAGATTACGGCACCTAAAATATCTTTAGGATTTAATTCTATAGTATCTCCTATATAATAATATTTTCCAGATATTTCACCTTTAACAATTTGACTTTTTAAAAATGTATTTTCATCTAAAATACCATCAAATGGTTCTACCTTATTATCATTTAATTTAACTAAAGAATTTTTTAAAAAATATACATCCTTATATATATCAGAATTAAATCTTTCATTAAATCCATATAAATTAACTGCACATCTTTTAATAGTCATTCTCGCATTTACAGGACCAAATGTAGGTGCATCATCATAGGCTAAAATAAGCTCTTGGTCCTTAACCTTTTCAGGCATACCATCTACATCTACATCATATGAAACATCCTTTAAATTTGCAGGGTTATATGAAACCTCATAATACAATGGATAATCCTTATAATATGGATTTATACTTGTAACTTTATATGTACATTTTTTCTCTACAATATGGTTACAATAAATAGATAAAGGAGTTACTGTAAATTCTATTTTAGGATCAATTAAATTAGATTTTTTTAAATTATCATATCTTTCATTAATTAATCTTGCTAAATTAGTATTATCATTTTCTCTTAATGTTTCAAAAATATTAAATTTAACCTCAGGATCTGACATTAAATTTCTTATTCTTAATAAAGAATCAATATCTCCTGCATCAACATCCTCATTTATCGCATCATATACAGGCTCAGCTTCAGATTGACCTATATTATAAAAGCCATATGATATTTTATTACCTGATAAGGTAACAAATATATCATCTATGACATTTTTAGATACAGTTTGATTTGAAAAATTATCCTGATAATTAATCATAACCTTTAATTCATGCTGAATTGTATCTGTAGCACCTTCAGAATCAGATACATCTACAAATTCAAAATCATATAAATCTGATTTTAATAAATCAGGATATTTATCTGTTTTAAATAAGGCCTTTCTTACTAACAAAATATTATATTTTGCCATAATACGCTTCATTAATGTATCTACAAATAGTGATGTTCTTGATGCATATTCTATTTTCTTTTTAATATCATGCTTATGCTTATCAAATGTTACCTTATATAAAATATCATCAAATGATTCTGAATTAATTTTAAATATAAAATAATTTGCATTAATGATATTTGTATAATTATCTAAATCTAAAAATAATTTTCTTTTATATTCACCTGATACATCAGTTACAATTCCAAG
>JAILBI010000225.1 GCA_024681175.1 Acholeplasmatales bacterium | reverse complement strand
AAAATTAATTGCCGTATATGGTACAGGCTATAATATGATAGATATTAATTATGCTAAAAAATTAGGCATTAAAATATTTAATACTCCAGGATTAAATAAAAATGCCTAATTTTTTAGCATAATTAATATCTATCATATTATAGCCTGTACCATATACGGCAATTAATTTTAAATTTTTAGCACTATCTAATACTTCTTTATTTAATTCTTTGTTACGTATTATCGCAATATCCGCAATTTTAATATCATTTGTTATTTCAAATGATTCATTTAATTTATTCATTAAATAATTAGATATTGGCTCTATTACAAATACCTTCATGTTATCACCTAATTTTATTATATATTACATAAACATAAAAATAAACCTTGTCCAGGACAAGGTCTATAATTATTTAACTTGTAAATTTCAAGCGAAGAATTCTTCACCAAATGTATCATCAATAGATTTAATATATTCGGCTGAGAAATCACCTGCATTAACTGCAGTATCTAAAGAACCATAATAACTTAAATAAATATCATTATATATGTTACATGCTTCAGCTTCTTTTGCATATTTTAATTCATACATTTTATCATTTTCATATTTTTGAGCAATTTGACATTCTAAAGAATTATCATTATTAGCTTCAAATACAAATAATTCAAAACTAATTAATTTACTATTATCAAAATCATAATTAATTGAAACATTAGTATATGCTAAGTGACTATAATCATCTCTTGCTGTTGTTCCGTAAATTTCAACATTAATTTTATTGTTTTCTTTATCCATTACATTTTTAAAATAATTGTCATTATGTTGAACTAACACATTATTCTTTTTATAATCAGCAATTATTTTTACAGGATTATCTATAATAGGATAATTTTTATTTTTATATAATAATTCATAAAAATAGATCATTGCCTTAGTACCAGTAACATTATGGTATTCTGTAAATTCATCATAATCATCAGGGAATGTTAATGATTTAAGTTCTGTTTTTGATTCAAATTCAGTTAATTTATCAACAATCTTACCATATGCATCTACATAATATGCTCTATCATCTTTCTTTGTATCATCTTTTTTAGATGAACAGCTTATTAATAATGCTGGTAATAATAAGCTTAAACCTATAAATCTTTTTTTCATTTTTTACCTCTTTATTTTATATTTGCTGATTTTTGAAATTCATATTTTTCTAAGAAATTATTTTCTTTACATTTATCTACAAATTCAGTCTTCTCCTTAAAAACTATTTTAATTTTATAGAAAATAAAAATAAAATACAATACTTTTACAAAGAATTAGTATTGTATCTTACAATTATTTATTCTACTTTTTTAAATCCATTATCGTATAAAGTAAGTATTACAGCATTAGGTGTCATTACATCATCATCTGTACTAATCACAAATGATACTACTGTATCTGTTGGTCTTACTGTTGCAACTATAGAAGTTGAAACAATTATTTTACCTGGTGAACGTGAAAAAAACTTAACTTGTTTAAATGTAGTATAACTTGTTTCATATACAAAAAAATAAGTAGTTTCTTTTTCACTTTTAAATTTTTTCATATAATATTGGCTTAAATTCATTTCTTTAAATTTATTAGTTATTAAATCTAATATATTTACTTTTTCTCTTTTGATTAATTTTACTTCTCTCATTTTAACCCTCCTATATATGCGCAAGTATTATTATAAAGGAATGTGATTAATATTTCAAAATTATATTTTTTATTAAATCTATTTTATATTTCCAAAAGTTGACTACTATAAAATTATATTTTATAATTATATTAATTAACTTAGGAGGAGAATTAAAATGGGTTTAATTAAAGCTTTAGTTGGAGCTACAAGCTCTACATTTGGAGATCAATGGTTAGAATATTTTTATTGTGATTCATTAGATAAAGATGTGTTAGTTGCAAAAGGACAAAAAAGAACTAATTCTAAAAGATCTTCAAATAAACATGGAGAGGACAATATCATTTCAAATGGTTCTGTCATTGCGGTAAATGAAGGTCAATGTATGATGATTGTAGATCAAGGTGCAATCGTTGAATTTACTGCTGAACCAGGTGAATTTAAATTTGACAAATCAACTGAAGGATCAATATTCCAAGGTGGTCTTGGTAATGGTATATTTAAAACTATTGCAAGACGTTTTAAATTTGGTGGTGACACAGGACATGACCAAAGAGTTTATTATTTTAATTTAAAGGAATTAATTGATAATAAATTTGGTACTGCTCAACCTGTTCCATTTAGAGTTGTTGATTCTAAAATTGGTCTTGATATTGATGTATCAGTTAGATGTAATGGTGTATTCTCATATAAGATTGTAAATCCTGTATTATTTTATCAAAATGTATGTGGTAATGTTACTTCTTCTTACACTAGAGATAAAATCGACACACAGCTTAAAACTGAATTCGTAAGTGCACTTCAACCTGCATTTGGTAGATTATCAGAAATGGAAATGAGACCAAACCAAATAATGACTCATATTCCAGAATTAGAAAAAGCAATGAATGAAGCTTTAACTGAAAAGTGGGCTGAATTAAGAGGATTACAAGTTGTATCAATTGCTCTTGGTTCTGTAACATTACCAAAAGAGGATGAACAATTAATTAAAGAATTACAAAGAAAGGCAGTTATTGCAACAAATCCAAATATGGCTGGTGCTACATTAGTTGAAGCTCAAGCTGAAGCAATGAAGGCAGCTGGTGCAAATCCAAATGGTGCAGCAATGGGCTTCTTTGGTATGGGTATGGCTCAAAATGCTGGTGGAATGCATGCACAACAATTTTATAGCATGGGACAACAACAGCAAGCTCAACAGCAACAAGCTCAACAACAGCAGGCTCAACAACAAGCTCAACAAAATGGTTGGAAGTGCCCTCAATGTGGTAAGATTGCAACAGGTAAATTCTGCCCTGAATGTGGTGCTAAAAAGCCTGAAGTAGATGAATGGATTTGTCCAAATTGTAAGACAAAAGCTACTGGTAAGTTCTGCCCTGAATGTGGAACTAAGAAGCCTGACGCTAAGAAAGTATTTAAATGTAATAAATGTGGTTGGACTCCAGAAGATCCATCAAATCCACCTAAATTCTGTCCAGAATGTGGCGATAGATTTGATGATGAGGATTCAAAATAGTTAGGTGATGTTATGCCAGATTTATTTTCATGTACTTGTCCCTGCTGTGGTGGTTCTTTAAAATTTGATACTGCATCACAAAAAGTAAAATGTCAATATTGTGATACTGAATTTAATGTAAGTGATTTAAAAGATTTAAATGACTCAGCAAACAATATTGAAGAAAACACAGAGTGGGATACTTCTAATAATAATGAATACACTGATGAAGATGCATTAAATGTGTATTTATGTGAAACATGTGGTGGTGAAGTAATGTGTGATGAAAACACAACATCTACTTTATGTCCATATTGTGGAAATCCTGTTATCTTAAAAGGAAGATTAACAGGTGGTTTAAAACCAAATTATGTTATTCCTTTTAAATTAGAAAAAGATGCTGCTAGAGAAAATTTAAATAAATATTTTAAAGGCAAAATTCTTCTTCCTAATGATTTCAAAAAGTTAAATGAAGTTAAAGAGATTACTTCTCTTTATGTTCCATATTGGTTATTTGACGCATCTGTAAGTGGTATGGCTCATTTTAGAACTACAAGAGTTAGAACTTGGAGTGATTCAAATTATAGATATAGAGAAACAAGATATTACCAAGTAATTCGTGGTGGTGATATTGCGTTTGAAAAGCTACCAGTTGATGCTTCTAAAAAAATGGATGATCAAATGATGGAATCAATTGAACCATTCAATTTCAAAGAAGCAAAAGATTATGATAATGCATATATTGTAGGCTATGCAGCAGATAAATATGATGTGTCAATGGAAACTACATTTGAAAGAGCGAATGTTAGAATCAAAGAAGGTACTGTTGATGCATTACGTTCTACAATTCATGGCTATGATACAATCAATTTAACAGACTCAACTATTAATTATAAGTCTAATAGTGCATATTATGCTTATTATCCTGTTTGGACATTAAATTCTTTATATAAAGAGAAAAAATACCAATTTGCGATGAATGGACAAACTGGTAAATTGACAGGTAATCTTCCTATTTCAGCTTTAAAAGCTACACTTATTTCAATATTCTCATTCTTATTATTTGGTACAGCATTCTTTGGCATATTCTTTGCAATAATGTCAGGTAATAAAAATCAAATAATAGCTAGTGTTGCTGCAGGCATAATTGGTGGAATAATAATTACTTTATTAATAATGTTTGCTCTAGTAAGGCAAATTAAACCGGTGAGGTTCCAGCATGGTGCCGCCTCGTATGTTGTGGAAAATAGTTTTGGTCTAACTTATAGTAGAGATATTTATTTATATAAGACTGTTACTAGAACTGCAATTCCAAAATCAAATAAAAAATAAAAATGATAATTAAAAAATGGATGTTAAGAAATAAAATCTTAACATCCATTTTCTTTATTTAATATTATTTATTTTCAGTATTTTCTACATTAATTCCTTTTGGTGCTTCTTCTGTGTATGTCTTATTTCCACAATTAGGACAAATCATAATGCTATAAGCTACTTGTTGACCACATTGCTTACAATATTTAACTCTATTTTGAATACTTTGATTATTAATACCAACAGTTGAATCTTGTCTTCTTGCTGCAGGTATCATCAATAATCCTATAAGGAACAAAATTAAATATACACCTAAGTTACCAGCAACTACAACTATTATGCCCCATACCCAAAGCATAGTATTATCATTTTTGACACCAAACACAATCATTAATATACCAGCGACAGTTGCTACTAAATGAAATAAAATTTGAAATAAAAATCTCATAATCATACCTTCTTTCTTAAAGCATCTTTAAAAATAGTTTATCATTTTTATTTTAATTTGTCTATTATATTGAAAATATATTATTTTTTTAAATTAGAACCACAATT
>JAILBI010000223.1 GCA_024681175.1 Acholeplasmatales bacterium | reverse complement strand
AATTAAAAGAAAAAGGACCGATTAATATCAGTCCTTACATTTTTTATTGGAGCCACAGAGCGGAATCGAACCGCCATATTATGCATGGCAAGCACACGTACTAACCATTGTACTACTGCGGCATTTTTGAAATGCAAAATTATTATAGCAAAGCAAAAAAGATATGTCAACAAAAATATATTAAAATTTATTATAAATTAAAAAGAAGATAATTTTACTTATCTTCTTTAAATGAAATCAATTCTTTATATGATAATGTAATATCTTCATCATTTTTAGCATCATAATCTTTTCCATGAACATATGCACCATCTTTTGTGCTTCTTCTTACATAATAATTTTTTTCTTTATCTAATGGATTATCCTTTGTTTTAATAAATGTTACATCCTTTTTAATATAATAATATGTTTTATTTAAATTACATATATGATCATTTGTTAAAACATAATTACCATCTATTAATTCATAATATTCTTTATCATTTACAAATGATTCTGTTTCTAATCTTTTATATTCTTCATTAATATTTTTTTCATAATATATAGTATTAATGCTTAAATCAGGCTCTAAAATATAATCAGAATCTTCAGAAGAATTATCTTCATTTTCTCTTAATCTATTACCAGTTTCCTTAGAGAATATATATACTGCAGATTTTTTTAAATTAAATGCTAATTTTTTAGCATCTAATGGAATAATTGTTTCAATTGGAACAATTGCCCTAATATTAGTTGATGTTTTATGTGATGCAACAACTGTCTTTTCTCTTCCCATTAATTCAATATGATCAACATCTAATGTTAATACACCCTCAGGAGCATATATAAATGCTTCTGGTCTAATACCTACCATTACATCTTGATCTTCTATTGCAAGATCCATAATTATTTCATCATCAATAAATAATTTATGATTTATTATTTTTCCTTCTAAAATATTAATTTTAGGAGTGCCAATAAATGATGCAACAAATAAATTAGCTGGATTTGTATATATTTCCTGTGGTTCGCCATATTGCTGAAGCAAACCATCCTTCATTACAATCATAATATCACAAATACTCATAGCCTCCTCTTGGTCATGAGTTACGAATATAGTTGTAATTTTAGTTCTTTTTTGAATTCTTTTAATTTCTTCTCTTGTCTGTAGACGTAATCTTGCATCAAGATTTGATAAAGGCTCATCTAAAAGTAACACATTAGGCATTTTAACAAGCGCACGTGCAATCGCAACTCTTTGCATCTGTCCACCTGATAATTCATGTGGCTTACGATCCATTAATTCCTCTATTTGAACTAATTTACATATTTCATATGCCTTTTCTTTAGCTTCCTTTTTAGCCATTTTCATATTTAATAAAGGAAACATGACATTTTCTCTTACAGTCATATGAGGATATAATGCATAATTTTGGAAAACAAGTCCTATTCCTCTTTTTTCTGCAGGAAGCTTAGTAACATCAGTTCCACCAAAGAATATATTACCCTTAGTAGGACTTTCAAGACCTGAAATCATATATAAAGTTGTAGATTTTCCACAGCCAGAAGGTCCAAGTAAGCCTACAAGCTTACCATCGGGAATATTTATATCCATATCATTTACAGCTATAACATCCTTATCTTCTTTTTTTCTTCCTGGGAATATTTTTGTAATATGACTTAATTTAATATCCATAATTTCACCTTTATTTTATTTTAAAACAAATATATTAATTCTAAAAGAATTATTTTATAAAAATTAAAAAGCCAACAAGTTGTTGGCTTTAATTAATCTAATGGTATAACTGATGTTTTCTTTTCAGTTCCAACTACAATAGATGTTTCAATATTTGAAACGTTTGGAACTGATAATAATTTATCAAAAATAAAATCACGATAGTATTGAACTGATTTTGCAACAATTTTTAATAAGAATGCTGAATCACCTGTAATTGTATAGCATTCAACAATTTCAGGTATCTTTTTAGCTTCCTCAATAAAGTGCTTAGAAGTATCTTTATTAAGTGGTGTCATCTGAATTTTTGCAAAACAAGTTATTTCAAATCCTAATAATTTTTCATCAACCATCGCAGTATATTGTGTTAAGACCTTTTCTTCCTTTAAATTCTTAACACGAAGTAAGCATGATGATGGTGCAAGCCCAATCTTTTTAGAAAGCTCAATATTAGAAATTGAAGAATCCTCTTGTAAATATTTTAATATTTTCTTATCATAATCATCTAAATGTATATTTGCCATATTATCACCTACATAACACAAAAGAATTTTACCACAAAATTTGAAAGTATGCAAATTTACATTAAATTTTATACAAAAAAATTATACTTTTATCGTATAAAATTAGAATTTTGTATATGAAATATATTTGACATTTGATTTTGAGATGCTTTTCATGACAGAAATAAATGGTGAAACATTACCTCTAACAGAAATAACATATTTTAATTTTTCATTATTTAATAATTTATTTAATAAAGATAATAATCCTTTTTCTTCAAATGAATTTGTAACATATTTATTAATAATATCTCCATTAAATCCA
>JAILBI010000216.1 GCA_024681175.1 Acholeplasmatales bacterium | reverse complement strand
TTGCTATAGTTTTTATTTTTCTAATGCATCGTATAGGATAATTTGCATTTGTTCCCTACTTGCATTTAATACATAAGAGAATTCATCAAGCAATAGCTTTTCAGCATCCTTCATAGCTGCCTCATCAGTTGCGTGAAGTTTTCTTCCCTTATTCTTAATCTCAATTGTATGAACTTTAATTGATTTTAAGATTCTTATGGTTTCTTTTCTGTCACCTGATTTGATAATATCAGAAAACTTTACTTTTCTATCATTATCTCTTTCAATCCAATATGGCTCAATAAATGGAATTTCATTGATTAAATCATTGATTTGATCCTTAGAAAGAAGGGGATGTAATCTTAATGAAGTCATTGGATTGTTAACTGGTAATGTTATTTCAGTATTAATCTCATTTAGAGGTGATAACACATAGTATTCTTCAGTTTTTCCCATGAATGTTTCTTCCTTAATTGAGCTTATTTTACAAATGCCATAAGTTGTATACATTACAACATCGTCTACTGAAAACAATCTAAAAACCTCCTTTTTTCCAAATTTTTAAGACATCATAGCAATATAATTATATCACATATTACTTAAAATTTCCACTTTAAAAATTTTGAATTTTTGCTATACTCTTATATTCAAATGTAATATAATATAGACGGGAAAATAGCGATGGAGGATGATTTGTTTTGATTAACGATTATAAAGAGTTTAAAAGTTTCCTTTTAAAACTTGATAATAAACCAAAATTATTTCTTCATGCATGCTGCGCTCCATGTTCAACTCATTGCTTAAAAGTGTTAAAAGATTATTTCAATATTACTATTTTCTTTTCCAATGACAATATTTATCCATTTGAAGAATATGAAAAGAGATTAGATGAAATTATTAAGTTTGCTAAAGAATACGATAATATTAATGTAGTTGAAAATGGATATAATCCAAATGACTTTTATGAGGCTACAAAAGGAAAAGAGAATTTAGGAGAAAGAAGTATTAGATGTTATCAATGCTATAAGCTTAGAATGGAAAAGACTATCATTTTAGCTAAAGAATTAGGCTTTGATTATTATACAACTACTTTATCTTTATCTCCTTATAAGAATTCTAATTGGATTAATGAAATTGGATATGAATTAGAAAATAAGTATGGTGTTAAATATTTATATTCTAATTTTAAAAAGGAAGAAGGCTATAAGGATTCTATTTCAATGTCAGAAGATTATGGCCTATATAGACAAGATTATTGTGGCTGTGAATATTCAAAAAAAGAAAGGAATGAAGCTATTGACAGAACTAAAGAAAAAAACTAAAGTCAGAAGACTTACTTTAGATATTAATAGAAGAATGATTTTCATTAGTGATATTCATGGTGATTTAGTTACAATGAAGGCTGGTCTTGAAAAGTTCGGCTTTAATGATGATGATTACCTTTTCATTATTGGTGATATTTATGAAAAGGGAGATAAGGGAACTAATCTTGAAATTATCAGATATGTAATGGAATTAGATAGAACTCATGATAATGTTTTTGTTATGGCTGGAAATTGTGAGGAATCATTAAGATTTATTCTTACACCTATGCCTAAGAGAAACTTTATGTATTATGTATTAAAAAGAGGACACTCTATTTTAAATGATATGGCTGATGAAATGGGTATTACAATATCAGAAGATATGGATGTCCCTGGCTTTATTGAAAAGGTACATTCAAAATATATTGATATTTATGATTATATTGATACATTAGATGATGTCATTATTATCAATGATACTATCGTATTGGTTCATGCAGGATTAGATGATATTAATAATATTCCTGAATATTCTATGAGTGTTTTAAAGTATGATAATTTTGATACATTATCTAAGGGTGTTGATAAATTGACAATTGTTGGGCATTATCCAACAAGAAATTATAGACATGATGTTTCTTGTGTTAATCCGATCTTTAATATGAGAAAAAAGATAATGTCTATAGATGGTGGTAACCATCTTGTTAAGGGTGGACAAATTAATTTCTTGTTCTTAGAATCATTAAAAACAATGAAATTTAATTGGAATTATGTAGATCATTATCCAAAATATGTAATGAAATGTGATGTTAATTATGATGAACCAGATGATTTTATCAATGTTACATATGGAGATAATGAGATTGAAGTATTAGATACTGATCTTGACTTTAATCTGGTTAAGCATATTAATTCAGGTATTACTATGTGGGTACATAAATCATATGTATATGAAGATAATGGCAAAATGTATTGTTATGATGCATCTAATCAATTCCTTTCAGTTAGAAAGGGCGATGTCATTTCAGTCATTAGAAAGGCGATGCCATATAGTATTATTAAGAAGAATGGCTATATTGGTTTAATTGATACAAAATATTTAGATTATGATAATTAATTATGATATTAAAAATGAAGGAACAATAATTGAATATCTAGAATCATTTTATATTTCTAAATCTAAAATATATAAGCTCTTTTTAGATAATTTAATTTTATTAAATAATCATAAATGTAAAAGAGAAGATAAAATAAAAAAAGGTGATGTTTTATCACTTATATTAGATGAAGAAATAGATTATAAACCAGCTAAAGGTAAGCTTGATATTATTTATGAGGATGATTACTTATTAATAATAAATAAAAAGCCTGGAATCATTATTCATAACGGAAAGGATAATGATGATTCACTTGCTAATCTAGTTGCTGGATATTATTTAGAAAATGGTATTTATTTAAATGTTAGATATGCCCATAGAATTGATAATGAAACTAGTGGTTTAATTATCTTTTGCAAGGATATATTAACACATGCTTATATGAATCATTATATTGAAACACATGATATTAGAAGAACATATAGGCTATTAATAACAGGTAAATTAAGAGAAAAAAAAGGAACAATCGATAAGCCAATTGGTGAGGATAGACATTCTAATAAAATGAGAATTAGCCAAACAGGTAAAGAATCTATCACTCATTATAAGGTATTAAAGGCTTATAATGATTATTCTTATTTGGAATGTACTTTATTAACAGGACGTAAGCACCAAATTAGAGTACATATGGCATCACTTGGCCACCCGCTATTAGGTGACTTATTATACGGTGCTAAGGATGAATATATTGATAGATGTGCACTACATAGTTATAGTGTAAAATTTATTCATCCAGTTTTTAAAGAGGAAATGGAATTTATCGCAGAATTACCAAGCGATATGAAAAAATTAGTGAAATAGAAAAGAGGGATAATATGGAAAAATATAAAAAATACATAACACATATTATCCCTTTTATTATTATGGTAATTTCAATAGTGGCTTCTGTACTATCTATGTATAATAATCCAGCTATTGAATATGAATATGATTCAAAGCTTGAAGGTTATGTCGTTAAGGAAGCAAGAGGTAATATAAGTTCATATACTATACCAGCTACAATTAATGATGTTCCTGTTGTTGGAATTGGTATTCGTGCTTTTTATGGTCACTCAAGATTAGAAGAAGTTAATTTTGCTGAACCTCAAAATATTAAATATATTGAAAGATTAGCTTTTTCAGAATGTGAAAAGTTAAAGACAATTGATTTAAGATATGTAGAAGAAATAGGAAGAAATGCTTTTGCCTATGATAAAAGCTTAAATAATATAGAGATTAATACAAGATATTTATTATCTAGTACTTTTTTTAAATGTGAATCTTTGACTAATATTACATTAGGAGAGGGTGTTCAATCAATTGGCACATATGCCTTTGCTCATACTGCAATAAATGAGCTTAGATTGCCTCGTTCGATAAAAAATATTTATGTAGATGCATTAGACTATATGAATTTGAATAAATTGTATGTTCCTATTGGCTTTTTCTCATCTAACCTTGATGAATTTGATTCGGTGATTGAAAAATATTAAAGAAGTAGATTGAAAATTGATATTAAGTTAAAATGGTAACAAAAAAACTCAGTTCGATTTTGAACTGAGCTTTTTCTTTTATTAGTAAATTCTATCCACACATTTATTTTAATCTCTATTAATTTTTCTCAAATTTTGTCTAAAATATATCATTTTAAATCCATTCTTCACATATTTTATCAAAAACAAAAACGGCTTACCTAATGGATTTTATGCTGTTTTTGTGATATAATATTAGTGTAGAAATGGAGGTGAAAAAAATGAGATTTAAGACACTAAAATATCACTATAAAGCTAATAATAATGAAATAGCTATGTTAAAGCTTTTATGTAGAATATCAAAGAATCTATATAATGCTACTTTGTATTATCTTAGACAATATTATTTTGAACATAATACTATTCCAACACACTTTGATGCCATTATGGATTTAAAGTATAACGAGAATTACCATATTATAAATACATATCAATCAATGTGTATTATTAGATGTGCCCATAATAAT
>JAILBI010000190.1 GCA_024681175.1 Acholeplasmatales bacterium | reverse complement strand
AAGTGTTGCATCAGGAAGCTTAGCTTTTTCTGTATCTCTTCTTAATAATAAAGCATTAATTTCATTTCTTAATTTATCATCTCTATCCTTTAATGCTTCATCTTGAGCTTTTATTTCTTTGCCTTCCTTTGTTTTATTAATTTTTGGTTTTAATTCTCTTCTTTGCTTTTGAATTTCAGCTCTTTCAGTTCTTCTTATTTTTAATTCATCATCAATTCTTGCAAGCTCTAAGCTATATTTGGCTGCTTTTTGCTCTGTATGCTTCTTGATAGATTTTATTCTTCTTCTATAAATAAAATTGATTATTTTCATTGTTACAACAATCAAAATAACAGAAACTAAAATCTTAACACCAGTAGTTGTTAGCCATTTAACTATTTTAGCCCAAAAATCAGTCCAAGTTTCTTTTGATACAAATTTTTGTGCAATATCGCCAGCATTTTCGCCTGAAGATGTTACTACCTCCTCAGTAGATGTTGTGACGTCCTCAGATAAAAGTCCATAAATAATATTATTAATATTCACTAATAAACCTCTTTTTAAATAAAAATTACCTATTAAATAATACTATATTATCCGTTATTTCTCAATACTTATTTATGCTTTATATCCTGCATCATTGATTGCTTTTTTAATATCATCTATATTACATTTATCATATTCGATTGTAACATTTTTATCTTCTACTGATGCAACTGCACTCTTAACTCCTTCAATTGATAAACATGCCTTTTCTACATGTGCCTTGCACATTTTACACATCATACCTTCAACTTTAATAATTTCTTTCATATAATTATTCTCCTTCTTTTCTTTTTTATATTCATTTAAAATTTCATCTAAATTTATATCTATTTTTTTAGATTTTTCATTATGCTTATTAGGATTATATAAATTTAATCTTAGGGCATTTAAGCATACAAATAAGCTTGATAAGCTCATAGCTAAGGCTCCATAATATGGCTTCATATTAAAGCCTAAGCTATAAAATGCTCCTGCTGCAATAGGTATCATAATTAAATTATAAAAAAATGCCCAAAATAAATTTTCTTTAATATTTCTTATTGTAGCCTTAGAATATTTAATTGCATTTACTAATGAATTTAAATCAGAATTCTTTAATACTACATCAGCACTATCTATTGCAATATCTGCACCCTTTCCTATCGCAATACCTATATCAGCTCTTTCAAGTGCTATTGAATCATTAATACCATCACCAACCATTAAAACCTTTCCATAAGATTTTAATTTATTAATTATTTCATCCTTTTCATTTGGAAGTAAATTACCAACATAATTATCTATTCCAACTTTATTAGCAATTTCCTTTGTTGATAAATCATTATCACCAGATAATATTAATGGAATAATATTCATATTCTTTAATACTTTAATTGCTTCTAAAGAATCTTCTTTAATTTCATCATTAACACAAATAATTCCAATTAATTTATCATCTTTGGTAAAATACATCAATGTTTCACCCTTTAATAGTGCTAAATTTGATTTTTCTTTAATATCACTTGGAATTATTGTGTTATCATCAATTCCTTTTAAATTTACCCCTTTTATTAAATTATCATTAATAACACCACTAACACCAATACCTGGTATTTCTTTAAAATTATTAACATTTTCTAATTCGATATTTTTATCCTTAGCATAATCAATTATTGATTTTGCTAAAGGATGTAAAGAATTATTTTCTAATGAATAAGCTAATTTTAAAAATTCAGCTTCTTCTATATCATTTAAAATAATATCAGATACCTTTAAATCACCCTTAGTAATTGTTCCAGTTTTATCTAAAACAACAAAATTAGCTTTACCTGTTTCTTCTAAGCTTTCAGCACTTTTAAATAAAATGCCATTTTTAGCTGTAAGACCATTTCCAACCATTATTGCTAAAGGTGTTGCAAGACCAAGGGCACATGGGCATGATATAACTAATACGGCAATGGCTTTTTCAATTGAAAATGTAATTGGAGAAATATCACCAAAATCCATATTTCTTCCAATAATCATCCAAAGTGTAAAAACAATTAAAGATATTAATAATACAATTGGTACAAATATTCCCGCAACCTTATCAGCTATTCTTGATATTTTAGCTTTACCTTCTGATGCTTCAGAAACTAATTTAATAATTTCAGATAATAAAGTATCTTCTTTTTTCTTAGTAACCTTACAAATTAAATTAGAATTTAAATTAATTGTTCCTTGATAAACATTATCATTTATAAATTTATCATTTGGAATACTTTCACCTGTTAAGGCCTTTTCATCAACACTTGAAGCTCCTTCAATTACAACGCCATCAAGTGGTACCTTTGATCCAGGCTTTAATATAAATATTTCACCAACATCTACAATATTTATATCTTTTTCTATTTCTTTATTATTTTCTAAAATGATTGCTTTATCAGGTGATAAATTTATTAATGATTTTATAGCTGATGTTGTCTTACCCTTAGAATATGATTCTAATGTTTTTCCAATTGTAATTAAGGCAGGAATCATGCCGGCAGTTTCAAATGATAAATTCATTGAAAAATGCATTACATCATCATATTGTCCTTTAGTTAAATAATAACCCATTACGAATAAAATAATTACACTATAAATAAATGATATACTAGATCCTAACATTACAAGTGTATCCATATTAGGAGATTTATGAATAATCGATTTCATTCCTGATACAAAAAAATTTTTATTTATTAACATAATTGTAAAGGATAATATTAAACCTATTAAGCCTATTATGATGGGATAATTTTTTAAATCACCTAAAGGAAAGCCTATCATATATCCCATCATAAAATATACTAATGGGATTAATATTATTAAAGATAAAATTAATCTTTTTAAAAGTTTAGGTGTATCCGTATCCTTATAATCATCTATCGATATATTATCAACATTTTCTTTTTTATTATTTAATGAATATGAGCTGTATCCTGCATTTGATACTGCCTTGTTTATATCTTCTATAGCTAAATTATCATCATATTCAACAACCATTGATTTAGATAATAAATTGACCTCGCAATTTTTAACACCATCAAGCTTTGATACTGCCTTATTTACATGCGCTACACAGCTTGCACAAGTCATTCCATCTACATGAAATTTATCTTTTTTCATTTTGTAAACCTCTTAAATAAATCTGTTACTTCATCAATGGCAGATTCATCGCCATTTTTAATTGAATTAATTAAGCATGTATGTAAATGCTCATCTAATATGATTGTAGATAAAGATTTTATAGCTGATTCTATTGCAGATAATTGAATTAAAATATCAGGACAATATCTATCATCATCAATCATTTTATTAATACCGTCGAATTGTCCTGATATTTTAATTCAATTATCTGCAATAGAATCAGCTATAAAATCTTTATCTACAATCATATTAGATGAGCA
>JAILBI010000185.1 GCA_024681175.1 Acholeplasmatales bacterium | reverse complement strand
ATAAAAAAGAAGATTTTATTAAAAGAGAAAATGCAACTATTTTATCTAATGATGATAAGAAATTTAGATTTAGAAAAAGATTTGGAATCATTTGGTTATTAATTTTATTAATTGCCAATGGTACAGCATATGCATTTGGATATGTTAAATATCTAGATCAATACAATAATGATGATTCATTAATGAATTTGATTTCTTATTGTGTAATATTATTCTTATTATTATTCTCAACAGTTTATTTCTTTTTATTATTAATATATAAAATAGTTTCTTCATCAAGGATGAAAAATTATTCAACTAGATTATTAAAATATAAAAAATTAAAATTTGATCGTAATGGTACTTTAGTTGCGAAAAATAAAAAGACATTTGCCGCAATTGTATTAGTAATTATTAATTTCTTATTATTTGCAGGTAATGGTTTTCTAGTAGGAATGACTGTTTATCATTTTATTGATAATGTATTTATTGCAAAAACAGAAGTATTTAATATGAAATTATTATCTAAATTCATATTAGATTTAATTTATTGTGGTGCAGCATTATTAATATATCAAATGATTACTGTTCGTCATCAATTATATACATATAAATATCGTTTCTTATTATTTGAAACAAAAGAACATAAAATATTATATTCAACTACAAAGAAAAAATATTATAGATTTAAAAATGATATTGATTTAAATAAAGTTAATTTTAACGAATTATAAAAAACAAGGAGCTATCTTAGCTCCTTGTTATAATTTATATTATAATTTTCATCATTATTTAATATTATTACATGTAATCTTTCATAAACCATTGCGGCAAGAATCATTGATAATGTATCTTTAATTATAAATGGTAGTACACCAGCATTAATTAATGCTAAAACATCTTTTGATATATGTAAATAATATTTCATTATTAAATACATATAAATTACACCTATTAAATAATCAATTATTAATCCTAGCATTCCAAATAAATATTTAACTGATTTATTTTGAAAATTTCTTCCATAACCAATTAAAAATACCATTGGAATAAATCCTATAATATAGCCAAATGATGGTTTAAATACATAATCAAAGCCTCCACCTTGCGAAAACACTGGTATACCTATTATACCCATGACAAGGTATGTAATTATAACTAATATACCCTTGTATGGTCCTAATATGAACCCTATTAAGGCTAAGGCTAGTGTTTGTAATGTTACAGGGATTGGACCAATATTAAATGATATTTTTGATGCAACTATTAATAATGCTAAAAATATAGCCATCATTGTAATATCTTTAATTTTTAATTTATTCATTTTATCACCTTTTTAATTATAGGACATAATATTAAAAAGTCAATTGATAATAATTTATTTAATTGGTATAATTAAAACAGTTTTAAAAGGAGTTTTTTTTATTATGGCAGAAGAAATAACATTAGAATTATTTGAAAGAAATTTAAAATTATACAACAACAAAAATTTAAGAAGAAGCTATACTTCAATTGAAAATAAAATCAATGAATATGGCTTAAAGGCTGCACCATTATCAGCAACTTCTAAATTTATGGTTCAGGTTACAATTGATAAAAGTGTTGTTGAAGAATTTATTGAATTAATTAAATCTAAAAATTTCCCAATGTATGGTGATACTGATACTTATTATTTAGAAAAATCAGTTTCAGATTATGAAGCTAATAAAGGCTTATTCACTCAACAAAAGGGTGCAATAGAAGCTATCAGTAAGGATTTAGTAAATTTAAATAAGGATAGAAAACCTTATAAGGAAATTGAAAATGAAGATTGTGTATTTTCATTCTTAGCTTCAAATGATGTAATTGATACATTATTTGAATTTGTTACAGCATATAAGGATGAATTTGTAGAATTTTCAAAGAAGCATGATGTTACAATCATGATGAGAATTTCAGGATTCTGTAATCAGGTTAATGGCTTCATTGGATTTAATTTCTTAGATGCTGATCAAAAAGATAAAGAAGTAGTAGTTGATTTTGTAATTCGTATCAATGTAAATGTTGATTTTAATTCAAGAGCAAATACATTTAATGCTGCATTATTATTAAAAGGCATTGGTGAAAATAAAGATGAGCTTATTGCTATGAACACTCATCTACTTGCAGATAATTTAAAATATAAAGCATAAAAAATAAGAGGTATCCAACTTTGGATACCTCATTTATTTTATTTAGCTGCACCATTTGTTATATTAATCATATATTCATCATATGTGTAATGAATACATATTTTTTTAAGTTCATCTTCACCAGCACTTTGGAAGCAGAAATATAAATATGCATCAGGTGCCTTTTCACTATGATAAATTGGGAATGTATCTTTTGATACAAGTGGGAAGCCTGCAAGACCAGTCATTGTGAAAGTTCTTGTTGCAATAGATAATGTATCGCCAATTTTCATTTTTTGAATTGATGCTGCATATTTACAAAAATCAACCTTATCCTTTGCCAAGCATAATGTTGTGTAGACATTATAATTAGAAGATAAATATTTTAAACCATAATTTTTTGTATAAGTTTTAGTGTTTGCATTCCATTTAACTTGAACTGTAAATGTTGCTTCATCATTATTTTCAAATAAATAATTTTTACAATAAAAATATGTATCAAAATATAAATTTGTATAACAGCCATCTGTAGAATCTGATTCAGCTTTATTTTTCTTTATATCCTTATATTCATAAAATTCAATATCGTTAAATACGGCTGA
>JAILBI010000179.1 GCA_024681175.1 Acholeplasmatales bacterium | reverse complement strand
TAACTACCATTTTTAGTTCCGCCAATATAAAACATATCTGTTAATCTAGCATAATCAGAATAATCTATATCAGATATAGCTAAAGCTGATGCGAGTCTTGCACCATCTAAATATAAATATAAATCATGTTCTTTAGAATATTTACTTAATTCTTCTAATTCCCTTAATGTATAATATCCACCTAATTCAGTAGTATTAGATATATAAATCATCTTAGGTTTAACCATATGATGATCTATATGTTTTTTTATTACTTCATCTATTAAATCTATATTTAATTTACCATCATTTGATTTAATAGATAATACTTTATGTCCTTGACCTTCTATCGCACCAGTCTCATGAACATTAATATGACCTGTATCTGCGCATATTACAGCCTCATAAGGCTTTAATACACTTGATATAGCAATCATATTAGTAATAGTACCACCAGCTAAAAAATAAATATCTGAATCATGTTTAATTTTATTTTTTATTAAATTAATTGCGTTTAATGTATGAACATCTTCTCCATATCCAACATTTTGTTCATTCATACATTCAATTAATTTATTTAATACATCCTTATGACATATTTTAGAATAATCATTTTTAAATGAATATATCATATAAAATCATCTACTTTCTTTTAATTAATAACAAACAATATTGACTTTCTTTACTATTATAAATATAATCTAGGCATACAAGCAACGGATGCCCGTTGGGAAAAGGTGAGAAATCACCTTTTTTTGTTTATTACATATTATCTAATAAATTAACAATATCTACTATTCTATTAAAACATTTTTTGTTGTATTCATTTTGAATAGTTAAAATCGTTGGTTTTTGTATAGAAATATTAATTTTATATACACGCTTATAATAATTGCAAATTACTTTAATAATTTTATCACATTAGAATAAACAAAAAAAGCCCCTATCACTGGGCTTTTTCCATAACTCGACGCAAAGGATACAAATAATATGGTGACAGCATTTCTACATACTATTCTATGAGTCCTTCTGTACTTGTAATGATATTTTAGCATAATTCTTTAATTAATCAACAAAATTACGAGGATTGGGGCAAAATACAAAAATGCCCCGTTTTTCTAATTATTTATTATTATATTCAAAAATCATTTTATCACTATATTTATGAATATCTTTTATATCATTTATATTTAATTCTTCCTTAATACTATTAGCTAACTTAGCTATTAAAGATTCATCAATTATATCTAAATTATTCTCTTTAGTATATTTCCATGGTGTCTCATTGTGCGTGAAGCTAGATAAAACTTTACCACTATAAACACCAAAACTCTTAATTACTTCATCAATTATATCTTTCAAATCAGAATCTAATTTAGATTCTTCAAAATCTTTATCTATTGGTTCATAACCAAATTCTTTAAATTCATAATATATTCTTCCATATACTGGACCATGTTCCCACGCACTACATTTACTCTTAAATAATTTCTTACCTTTAAATAACATATAGAATACTTCTACATAATATAATAATTTTTGTAATACTAAATTAGTAGTTTGTTCATTATTAATTATTATGTATTCAGCAACATCTTCTATTAATTGATCATTATCATTTATATTTAATAATGAATCAACTTGATTTTTACTTTTCTTATAAACAGATTCTTTAACATTATCTTTATTTTTTCTCAAATAATCAAAATAAAGTTCAGGATTATTTAATATTTCTTTTAACAAATCAGAAATCTTCTTACTTGGAATAAAACCTTCATCAAGATATCTTGTTATAGTTTGTTCTCCTAATCCTAAAACTAAAGGAAGATTTCTTTTTGTTATTCTATATTTAGTTAATATTTCATTTATTTCTTCATTTGTAATTATACTAGATGCTTTTCTATATGCTTCTTCAAAAGCATTTTGATTTTCAATATTTAGTTCTTCAACAAATAATTCTTCACCACAATTTTTACATTTAGCAACTTTCTCAATGTAATCAAAACAAACATCATCTTCAACATAATGTCTTTTATTATTTGTAATAATAAATTCATTTTCTTTTTGACATACTGGGCAATAACATAAATTATTCATAATTTTCCTTGTATTATTAAATTAGTAAGAATTGTACTAAGATAATAATACTTTCTCCTTTCTTACCTCTCAATTATTTTTACATCATTAATTTGATGTTATAATCATTTAAACACTGTGGATTTGTTTCTATAAATATACAGCTAG
>JAILBI010000169.1 GCA_024681175.1 Acholeplasmatales bacterium | reverse complement strand
TTCTAATATCGTTATCTGTATAAATATCAGTGTTGATATTTTCTCTTATGTTTAACATTATATTCATATCATTATTATCTAATACAATATAAATTACACGAGCTAAATCATATCTCTTCTTAGCTTTATAATTATTGGCATATTTATATAATTCTATTTTAGAATCTATACCATTTACTTGATCATCAATCAATTTAATTAATGGTCTTATATTTAATATATCATCACCAGAATAAAATGATAGATTATCTTTAACAGCGTTAAAATCTAAATTCTTTAGTGAATCGATTGCCCTAAAATAGAAATTAGCTTTTTGAGATAATAATTCTTCTTTAAATAAGGCTACATTATCATCTTCAAGTAAGGCAATTACATTAGTTAATGCCTCTTTTGTCTTAGGGCCAATTAAGGATTCATCTTCTATTTGTAAGAAATTAATTTTACAACGTGTAATACCTACATATAATTGATTATAAAATATTCTTCCGGCACGTGAATATGACATATCATCACTAAATAGATTTTCATATTCTTCACTTTTTGATGAACATAATTTATAAACTATTACGAAATCTTCTTCTCTACCTTTAGATTCACTTACTGTAAATACTTTATCAGGATTACATTTAAAATTATTAATTAATTCTAATTTAGCTTTAAAATCGGCAACTATAAACATGACATTGTTGACATTTTTAGCTTTAATTACATCTTTTACAATATCATTACCCTTATTTATATCTAATAATAAATTACCATTAGTTTCAAATTCTTTACTTACGTTACTTACAAGTGGTACATATGTTTTAACATCTTCAGTACCAAATATTTTCTTGCCTAATTCTCTTAAGGCTTCTAATTCTTTACAAATGGCACGTGAATATCTAAATGATGAAGATAATATTTGTTTTTCATAATTATCAATATCATTAACTAAATAAATAGTTTCGATATGTTCCATCTGTAAAAATGTTGGGTTGATTGTCTGTTCAAAATCACCAAATATGTGACATACACCATTTGAATTTTCATCATATGTCAATTTGACAATTAAATCAATTTGACGTTCGGTCATATCCTGGAATTCATCGACAATGATATTGTTAAATATGCCTTTAGATAATATTTTATCTAAATTATTAGTTACTAAATAAGCTAAATCATTATCGTCATATAAATTATTACTTTCTAGATATTTTTGATAAGCATTACACATTTCATATAATACTTTTATTTCATCATCAAAATCTTTTCTAGTCTGTCCACGATATCCTTCAATTAATAAAGCTTCTCTTTTAAATAAATCAAAATAATCAATATATTTTTTTGATTGTCTAATAGGATTAACAAAATCGAAATAATCAAATAATAATTTATTTAAGTCATCAACTTCCTTAAATCTCTGAGGAATTAATTTAAAATCATTTGAATATCTTTTAAAAGACTCTTTATACCATGCTTTAAATTCATCATAATCAGCTATTTCATCACAATTTTCTATATAATTATCAAGTAATCTTCTAGTTGATATAAATTCATTTTCACTAAATTTATATTCATTTACGAAATGATCTAAGATTTCAGAATCTGATACCTTATTTATAATCTTACCTTTATAAATACCTCTGTAGAATAAATATGGGTAATCAATACCATATTTTTCAATGATTGAATTTAGATTAGGGGCTAAAGCTTTATTCATATTGACAAAGCCTGATTCGCACCAATTATTATAAGTTTTTAAATCAGCTATATTATCATTTAATAATTCTTTTGAATTATTTTTATAATATTTATTATCTTTGATATTATAGCCATCAATATTAATATTTGAATCAGCTAATACCTGAATAAAGAAATCTGTAGTAGTATAAACATTTTTCTTTATTGGGTTTTTATAATCATTCCAAAATATATCTAATATATAAGTAACATAATCACTTAATTTTTTTGAATAAGTAATTAAAACATCATCTCTTATAGTTGATGATTTAATATTATTTAGTGGTATGGCATTAATATAAGAATGTATCGCAACGTCAGTCTTACCAGTACCAGCAGCGCCTATTACAACATTGTATCTAGGGAAGTTGGCAATTCTTCTTTGGGCTTCAGTTGGGATATATTCATCTTTTAATTCAACGCATTTAGAAATATCTTGTTTATAATCAAAATTAAAATCTTTATCTTTTGGTAATAAATATAGTAATTTATATTCATAATCCTTTAAAAAGCCTTTTGATTCATAAAATATCAAACTAAAATATGAATCGCTTGGTGTGTATGATTTTAGATTTTGATATTTTAAATCAAGTGATTTAATTTCATCATGAGTTTTAAAATAATTACTTATTTCTTCATTAGACGATTGAGCTAAAAAATCTTCAAATCTTTTAATTTTTTTAATTACATCTCTATTATAATTAACATTAAAGCTTACACCTTCTGGTATTAATTCATCATCTGAAATACCATTGTCGATATGCTTAAGTCTATCATTTAAATTATTATTTAATTCTGGGAGTATATATAATTTTCTATTACTTTTCATAATAACCTCCTTAAAAACACAAAACAATTATCGCATAATAATATTAATTTATCAACAAAAAAGCCTAGATTAATCTAGGCTTAATATTATTCTAGCGGCATTAAATTAGTTCTCTTTTCAGTACCGACCACAATACTTGTCTCAATATTAGATACGGCATTGATACTTAAAAGCTTATCGAAAATAAAATCACGATAATATTGGAATGATTTCGCAACTATCTTAAGTAAGAATGCGGCATCACCTGTAATTGTGTAACATTCAATAATTTCAGGTATTTGTCTCGCTTCATTAATAAAATTATTAGATGTTTCTCTGTTTAAAGGTTGCATCTTAATTTTAGCGAAACAAGTTATTTCATAACCTAATATTTTTTCATCCACTATAGCTGTATATTGTTTAATAATTTTTTGTTCCCTTAGGTTTTTTACTCTAAGTAGACAAGATGACGGTGCAAGTCCAATCTTTTTAGATAAATCAATGTTACTAATTGATGCATCCTCTTGTAAATATTTAATAATTTTCTTATCAAATTCATCTAACATAATAGCCATACTCAAAAACCATCCTTCACAAAAATAATTATAAAACATTACGAAAAATATGTCAAATTATATTCGAAATATATCTAATTTTTTTGTTAAAAATTCGTTGGGTTTAAAAACTATCTCATTAAAACTTATGGAATGAAACAAATTTAGTCTCATTTGGAGCCATTTTTTTCAAAATGCTATAGAATTTAAAAAATGGTCTTATTGTAACTATGTAGGTAATGTTGTATTTATCATTAATATAATTACTTAACATTTTTATAAATGATTCATCTTCATATGAATCTACTTTAAATACGCATATTAATTCTGATGAAAAAAAATTATATAATATCGCGTAATATTTATTATCTACAGATATTAAATCAAATGATATTCTAATTTCATTAAATTCATCTAGCATCTTTTTATATTCTTCTTTTATTCTAGCATCATAATCAATATCCATATAGCCTCTTATCTTTTTATATAAGATATCTATATTTCTATCTGATATTTCAATACCTTTAGATACTAATAGATCACAAATCATATCTCTTGAAACATGTAAAGACTTATAATTTTCTATCATACATACAACTTTAGTTGAATATGTATATCCTTTAAATGCAAGTTTATTGCCTGTTTGAGATATATAAATATTATTGTCATTACACAAAGGACATTTATATCCTCTATTTTTTATTCTAAATATTCTTCCAGATGAAAACTGTATTACTTTATTAGATACAGTATAAGCATATTCAAGCTTATAACCACATTTAGGGCATTCTAATATTTCAGGCTTATATATTTTTACCGCTTTAGCTTCTTTCATAATAAACTAGCTCCTATCATACCGGCATCATTGCCTAATTTTGCAAGCTTAATAACTACATCCTTTGAGGCATAAAAGCCAAGTTCATTCATATAATATTTAATTTTATCAATTAATATTTGGCCACAGGCTGAAACCCCTCCACCAATATATATACATTCAGGATCTACTGTAACACAGATATTTCTAATTGCCAAAGCCAGACTTTTGGCAACATAATTTAATACAAATACGCCAAGTTCATCATTTTCTTTAGCTTTATCTAAAACCATCTTAGCTGAAATATTATCAAAATCTATACTAGTTTTATATTTGTCTTTATATTCTTTGGCAAGTCTTATAATACCTACACTTGAGGCAACTGTCTCAAGACAGCCTTTAAGTCCACATGTACACTGATATTGATGTTTATAATCAATAAATAAATGTCCTATTTCTGCCGCGCTTGAGGTAAAACCTTCAACTAATTTACCATCAAATACATATCCTCCACCAACACCAGTACCTAGTGTTATAAAATATGTTGTCTTATATTTGCCAACTAAAGCCTCACCTAGTGCCGCACAATTGGCATCGTTTGATGAATTAATTGGTACATCTATATATTTTTTAGATATTTCATTTAAATTTATATCACCTATTCCTATATTAGGCATTCTATAAATATAATTATTTTTGACATTGCCAGGTATACCAAAGCCTATGAATTCAATATCTATATTATTCTTTTTTGCATAATCATTTATAGATTTGAAAATATCTTCAAATAAAGTATCCTTATTAGTCTTAATAGAATATGAATATTTTAATTCTTTATTTTCAACAAAGCCTATCTTAACGCTTTGTCCACCAATATCTACTCCACATCTCACTTAAATATTCCCCCTAGCATAGCCATTAAGAATGTACTTTGTTCACTATCAGAAACTCCAAAGGCACATAGATTTGAAAAATGTTCACAATTGTTTGTAAAAACATCATATCCGCCCATATTAGAGCCTACCTTTGATTTGGCAAATTCAATTATTTCTTCGTCACTTCTTTTTCTTTTTAATTCTTCTTCGGTGTATTGTCTTACTTCAAGTTCTCCACCATTTAAAAATTTTTCAAGCGTAGTGATACAAATAATAGCTGTTTCTGGGGCTATTTCAAAGCCTTCAGGTGAGGCAAATTGATATACACAATCATCACTTTCGTAAATACCATGATGATAATATAATCCTCTAAATACCCTTATTTGATTTCCGTAATTCGCTTTTTTAGATATCCACATAAAATATCACGTCCTCAATTAAATTATAATCTTAATTTATGGAAAAATCCACTCAAAAAAAAGAGTGAATATAATGTTTATTATAAAACATATTTACTCACTCTTTTTAAATCCTAATAAATCAAATAAATAATCAAAATTTTCTTTATGATTTACAGATGGCTCTTCGTAATTAAAACATTTATAAATATTATCATCAACCTTAAGTAAGGCTGTATAATATACTTTTTCACCTTGGATTGTGAAATCCTTTATTTTTTCTTTTAATTCTTCATTACTATTTAAAAAGATTTCAACGCCCATAAATCTTTTACATTTATTTAATCTCTTATTGAGCTTTGAATCATTACCTTCGTCTTTAGCATTAAAATAGCCTTCTGGATCTGTGATAATTGTCACCTTATATGCATTATCGTTATCTATTTTTAAATAGCTTTTGCCATAATATCTATTTCTATCTTCAAATTTATTTTTATTTACCATTTCATATAAATCTGAATCATTGATAAATATTTTCTCGACATATGAATTTTTAATAGCTTTATTTTTAAATGATTTATATGTGGCAGCCTGGATAGTAAAAGTAATTAATATAAAATCAATTCCAATTAGTACAACCATGACTTTATTTAGACCATCACTAGAATAAATAGCCCCAAATAATAAGCCTATACATACAATTATTTCAATTAAAAATATCAACCAAACAGTTCTCGCTTTAATATTTTTCATATTTATACCCTATCACTATCAATAAATGCTAGATCAAAATATATATCTTCACAGAATAAATCATACATCTTTGTATAAAATTTAGGAACAGGTCTATAAAAATCCATTTGAACAAGTCTAGCATTGTAAATTAATGCTTGTTCCATAGTAGTCTTACTGTTTTCATAACCAAATGAACGACATAAATCTACAGTTTTTTGATTATAATGCTCAAAACATACTAAAGTTACTGATTTGTCAAATGTTTTAATGCCTATTTTATTAATTTCTTCTCTCAATTTAGAATAATGATAATCATGTATATCTACAAATTCTTCATTACTAATTAAGACATTTACAAATGTACATTCTTTATAATTTCTTGTAAAAATAACTACTTCTTCAGTATCTAATATACATGTTTCCTTAGCGTATATACATGCATATCTAAAATTGTGAAATGGTTTTGAATCATAATGACCAATAACACCAGGATTTTGAACTTCTTTTACCTTTTTTTCACGAGTTATTAACCTTTTAAGTAAATCCTCTATTGGCATATCCTCACAACCTTTCTTTTTGAATTATAACATAACTAATTGTAAAGTCAAAAATAAATATATATTTTCATATATATTATTTTCCTAAACAGAACTTAGTAAATAACGCAGTTATTAATTCCTCAGGATTTGCCTCTCCTGTAATCTCTCCTAAATAATCAAAGGCATTTTTAATATCTATTTCAATAAGTGAAATATCTACTAGATTGACAATTGAATTATAAGCATCATTTAAAGCATTTAATGCTTTATCCATCAAATTCAATTGTCTTACATTATTTAAATATCTACCATCCATCTTTGAGATAGTGTCGATATTTGTGACTTCTAATATCTTTTTGGCTAAAACATCCATTCCTTCATTTTTAATTGCGGAAATAGATATTGAATCCTTTATATCAATTTCTTGATTTAAATCACTCTTGTTGATAATAATGATTCTTTTTTTATTGTCTGTTAATTTAATTAATTCTAAATCTAAATCATTTAATTTATTAGATCCATCTAATACTAGTAGTACTAAATCTGAATCATTTATTGCCTTCTTACTTCTTTTAATACCGATAGATTCAACATAATCATCAGTATCTCTAATACCAGCTGTGTCAATCAAATTTAGGGTTACATTACCTATATTCAATTTACCTTCAACTAAATCACGAGTAGTACCAGGTATATTAGATACGATAGCTTTATTTTCATCAAGCATCATATTTAATAAGCTTGATTTACCTACATTAGGCTTTCCTACAATTGCCGTATTAAGACCGTGAATTGCAGGAATACTTATTTTTGAATTATCTAAGATATTTTTCATATCATCTATTAAGTCTTTGACGATTGGTTCTAAATATTTATGAGTTACATCGACGCTATCTTCATATTCAGGATAATCAATATTAACTTCAATTTTAGCCAATATATCTAATAATTTATCTCTAAATGATTTAATTAATAATCTAGTTTGACTTCTTAAGGCCATATTAGAACTATTTAAGGCTATCTCATTAGTCGATGAAATAATATCCATTATAGCTTCAGCTTCAGTTATATCTAATCTTCCATTTAAAAAAGCTCTTTTAGAGAATTCTCCTCTTTCGGCAAGTCTAAAGCCATTCTTTAACAAGACCTCAAGTACTCTATTTGTTACATAAATACCACCGTGGCAATTTATTTCAACCATATTTTCACCATCAAATGAACGCGGTGCTATATACACATTACAAAGTACCTCATCAACTATTTTATCTCCATCTAAAATATGACCATAATTGATTGTATGTGATTTAACCTTATTTAAATTTTTACCTTTAAATATATTATTTACTAATTCAATCGCGTTTGGACCTGAACATCTAATAATAGATATGGCGCCAACTCCAAATGGTGTAGAAATAGCACAGATATTATCGACCATAACCGAAAACCTTCTTTCGGCATAATTATACAAAATTTACATTATTATTTCAATCTATGCTTTTTCTTCTTAAATAAAATTAATACGATAATTCCTACGCTAAAGCATATTATCATTATGACAAAAATAATTATGCCGATATTGTTCTTTTTATTCTTTTTTATTTTTATGTTTTCAGATACATTAATTTTAAATAATTTAATTCCACAAGGCTCATTTACATATAAGTCATATGTACCTTCAACATCGCTATATATAAAATATTGACTCGAAAGTGATATATTATCTTCTTTTTCGTAATAACCACTATTTATTAATAAATTTAAAATATCATTTCTATTATAATTATCATCATCATATA
>JAILBI010000163.1 GCA_024681175.1 Acholeplasmatales bacterium | reverse complement strand
GGTCTATTGATTCACAATTTTATTTATCATTGATACTTAATATATATAATAAAGAAGATCAAGAAGTAACATATGATATAAACAATGTTAAATATTATATAAAATCATCTTTAAAAGAATATTCAGTTGATTACACAAAGTCTATATCTATAAATAATAATGATGGTGCATCATTGGAATTTGCAATTATTCTTGAAGCATCAGATACTGATGCTAAAAGTATATTATCATTATCTGTTAATGACTATGATATAGTATATTATTTATTTTATAATCAAAATAATTAACAAATATAGCTAACAATCAATTTTGTGGATTTAAAAATTTGATAAGCGTTGAAATGGAATGTATACTGATTTAATTGTTTGGGGAAGTATTAGTTTAGTATTTGCAGTAGTATTCTTAATTACAAGTATAGTAATACTAAAACAAAAAAATATTGAATAAAATAATAAGGCTGATGTCTATTTATCAGCCTTATTATTCTTTTTACCTATTTCTTCATTTCTATATTTAATAGGAGCTATTTTATAATATTGTTTAAATGCATAACTAAAATGCTCAGAAGAAGAATAACCACATTCCTCAGCTATTTTAGATATTGAATCTTTAGAATATATTAATCTATTTGCAGCTAAATTCATTCTATATTCCATTTTTAAATCAGTAAATGATTTATTATATGATTTATTTAAAAATCTTTGTAAATCACGTACTGACATAAAACATCTTTTAGCCATTTCATTTACAGTTATTGTTTTAAATTCATTTATAAACATTTCTTCAATTTCATATTCTAATGATGGGGCATTCCATTTTGTCATTCTTTCATTATTAAAGCCCATATCACGAAGTAATGTTACAAATATTTCTTTAAAGCATGATACTACAATTTCATTATAACCAAATTTCTTTTCTTTTAATTCTTTCAATGCTTTATCAAAAGAATTATAAATATTAAATTTATCTTCACCATACATTATCTTTGTAAGATAAGGAAGATATTTAGGGAATCCTCTATCTGCCTCATATAGAAGATAAATTGAATATTTTTCTAAAGAACTATCTTTATCTGGAATTTGTGCATGACTTATACGTCCTGGAATAATAAAGAAGGAGCCTGCTTTTGCAATATATTCCTTATCATCTATTAAGAATATACCATTACCACTTTTTATATAATGTATTTCAATAGTATCCTTCCCATGTGAATGGGGAGGATTTATTATTTTTAAATTATCATATTTAAATTCTCTTAATGTAAAGAATATATTAACTAACATAAATTTAATTGTATCTTTTATAACATCCATATTATTCACCTTCTTTTTTATTATACCATAATATTCGAAACAATGACAAAATATGCTTAATGTTGGCATATTTTTCGATTAAATTCGAATTATTTAAGTATTATAATTTAAAAAAACGGGACAAATGTAACGGAAAAGGAAAGGATGAATTAAAATGAAATTAAAAAAGATATTTAATTATTCAATGTTATCAGTTGCTTTAGCAGGAACAATGGCTTTAATGTCTTGTCAAGGAAAAGAGAAGAAAGATGATAAAAAAGATGTAACAACTACATCAGCTGAAACATCTACATCTACTAGTACAGAAACATCAACATCAACAAGCACATCAACAAGTACATCAACTAGTACAAGTACACAAACAAGTACTTCAACAAGTACATCAACTAGTACAAGTACACAAACAAGTACTTCAACATCAACATCAACTAGTGTAACTACATCTACTACAACAAGTCAAGTTGAACCAGAAGAAAAGGATAGACCATCATTTACACCTAAGCAAGGAGATGGAAATATTAAAATTTATTTAGCTGGTGATTCAACTGTAAAAACATATAATGATGATCAATTTATTGCAGGTTGGGGTCAATATTTACAAAGATATTTACCTTCAAGTGTCCAGGTTATTAATTGTGCAGAAGGTGGAAGATCATCTCGTTCATTTATTAATGAAGGAAGATTATATGATATAGAAGGAGATACTTCAACATTTAGTCAAAATAGTGGTAAATCAATTGCCCAAACAATTGATGGAGATGACTATTTATTCATTCAATTTGGTCATAATGATGATGATACAAAATCATATGATGATACATCATATAAATATGAAAGATTTGTACCACTTGGAACAAAGGATGCAAGTGGTATATATCCAACTATTGCCCCTACAAATAAGCAAAGTACTACAGAAAATTTACCATCTGATATGAAATCATCAACAAAAACTAATATTGCAAAATATGGAGATGAATATTTTGCATATGAAGCAAGTGGTTCAAATGGTACATATAAAGGATTCTTAAAAGAATATATTGATATTGCAAGAGAAATAGGTGCAACACCAGTACTTGTTACACCTGTTGCACGTGTATCATTTAATTCTGATGGTACATTAAAATCAGGACCAGGCTTACATGGTGATGGCTTTGCATATGTACAAGCAGTTAAACAGCTCGCACAAGAAGAAGATGTTATGTATATTGATTTATTTGAAGATTCAAAAAATATGCTTGAAACATGCACATCAACATATGCACATACAGTAATGGCATTAAAGCCAAATTCATTAGTTGGTACTTGGCCACAAGATTTTGATGCAGTATACAATGATAATGGTCATGAAGGAACACATTATAATAAATATGGTGCCTTTGTTGAAGCTGCATATGTTGCAGAAGTATTAAGAGCTAAAAATATTAATGGTTTAGATGGAGAAGAAACAATAAAATTTGATGTAAATCAAACTCCATCAGCTTATATTAATCCTTCTAATTTAACGCCAAAGGCAACATCAACTAATATTGAATCTGCTATTAAGGGTGTTAGTGTTACAGATCCAAATAGAACATATCCAGATCCAGCATTAGTAGTTACAGCAATAAATAGTTTACCTGAAGTATCAGATATCACTAATGAAAATTATTTAGAAGTTAATGAACAAGCTAAATCTGCAAGATTAGCATATATTTCATTAAATGTTGATGATAGATCTAGTGTAACTAATTTATCTAAACTTGCAAATGTTGAAGCAAAGGTAAAAGAATTAATTGAAGCTGCAAAGCCAAAGGCTACAGCAGAATATGAATTTGATTGTACAACATTAACTGCAGCTACAGTTATAGGAAAGCATGGAGAATATACCGTAGTAGATAGTACAGGTGAAAAAATGGTATATAGTGGTGGCGCATTAAAATTTGGTGGTAATGGTTCTTCATCAGATAAATATGTATCTATTACATTAACTGGAAATGGAACAGTTTCAATTGTTCTTAAGGCTTTCATATCAGATACATCAAAGAATGCAACACTTGCAGTTCAACAAGATTCAAATACTGCAAAAACATTAGGTGTTACAACTGGTAATGCTTCAGATATTGAATTTGAATTTGAAATAAATGGAACATCAACATTCTATATTTATAGAAGCACAGGCTCAACAGGCCCTGTTGTAAATAGCATAACTACTTCATATTTCGAAAATGAATAATAAATAATTCTCAATCTCCTTCATAGAAATGGGCTTAGCGAAATGTTTAGCCCATTTCTACATTTTAAGGAGATTGTTTTATTTATTAAATAATTATATAATTAATAATAATACCTAAAGGAGAATTATATGAAAAAGATTAATTATATATTTGCACCATTATTATTATCTTCTTTATTTTTTATTGCTGGATGCAGTGAAAAGAAAGATAATGGTATACCTGATGGTGAAATTACATATGAACAATTTAAAGAAATATTTAATAAAAGAGAAATAAAAAATTTTAATCATTGTGAATATGAATATTTTTATGGATATATAGATATATTAGGAGATAGAGATGATGATGGAAAGCCTACATTTGAGCTTGAATCATTAGATTATATATATAATGAACAGTATGATTGTTATTTATGGACTGGTGAAGATGGTTATATTGAATCATCATTAAATGGTGAAGAAGATGGTTATATATTAGATGATGCTTCACTTGCATCATTATTAACACCTCCTGATTTCATTACAGGTATTAGATATTATAAAGAAAAAGATAGTTATAAAATTGTAATGACAGGTGTTGAATATGATTCACATATAGCATATTCAGCTAATTATTGTGATTATACTATTACATCTATCCAAACATATAATAAATATTTTTATCAAACAGAATATATTAAAACTGTAGATGATTTATTAGATTGTAGAGTACATGATAATAAAACATTATATGAAGAACATATTGAATGGTCTATTAAAGAATAAAAAGCAATGCATCGGGCATTGCTTTTATCATTTATTTGTCTTAATAAAATAAAAGTGATATAATTTTTTTGAAATTATTTTAAGGAGGAAAAAATGAATAATTTAGTTAAAAAAGCAATAGCTGAATGTATTGGTACATTTGTACTTGTATTCTTTGCATGTGGTACAGCTGCAGTTGGAGCTGATTGGTCAGCAGTTGCATTATCATTTGGTTTTGTAATTGTTGCTATGGCTTATTCAATTGGTAGAATTTCTGGTTGTCATATCAACCCAGCAGTATCATTAGGATGCTTAATTACAAAGAGAATGACTGTTAAAGAATTCTTAGTTTATGTTGCAGCTCAATTTGTTGGTGGTATCCTTGGTGCAATCGCATTATTTGGTATCTTAAAGATGTCAGGTATCGATTTCAAAGCAATTTTTGTTGCTCCTGGTGATGCATGCAATAACTTTGTTGGTGGCTACAAGAAAGCAAATGGCGATATGAATGTTGGCGGTATGTTTGGTGCAATCTTAGCTGAAGTTATCTTAACATGTGTATTTGTATATGTTATTTTAAATGTTACAGCTTCTAAGAATAAAGCAGTTTCTAAAATTGCTGGTATCATCATTGGTTTAACATTAACATTAGTACATTTAGTTGGTATTGGTTTAACTGGTACATCTGTTAACCCAGCTAGAAGCTTCGCTACAGCTTTAACACAAGCAATGTTCTTTGATTCAACTGATGCTTTAGCTCAAGTTTGGGTATTCATCCTTGCTCCACTTGCTGGTGGTGCACTTGCTGCAGTTTTATATAAGGTTCTTCATAAAGATGATGAAGAAGGTGTAAGCTTAGAAAAAACTGAAGCTGCTGAAGATGAAAAGGTAGAAGAATAACAAAAAATAATGGACTTGCATATTGCAAGTCTTTTATTTTGTCTTTAAAATATAATTATGGTGGTAATTATATGGATAAAATAAATAATGATTTAGGAAATATGAGAGATATATTTATTTCATATTTTGATCATATAAAAAATAAATATAATGCAATGAGTAAAGAAACATTATTTGCAGGAATGATTATTAAAAAGACCATTGAATATTTAGAAACAGGAGCTTATGTTTATCGTAAAAAGCTTATTAATGTTCAAATATCATTAATAAGATTATTATGTGATAATTGCTTAGCTATTGAATCTTGTAATGAGCTTGGATTACAAAGTGTAATTGATTTAATCCAAAATGGTGAAAAGGTCTCATCAGTTATGCTTGATGAAGAACAAAATATGTCTGATGGTTATTTAAAAAGAAAGGTTGCAGATAAATATAAAGGATTTGATAGATTATATAAATTTGCTTGTGATAGTGTACACTTTTCAACTCAAACAGTTAAAAGTGTACTTGAGGTAGATCCAAATGGAAGACAAAGTATAAATGTATCAGTATCATCACCTGAATTACAAGAAGAATTAAAAGCAAATTATCAATCAATGCTTGTTTTATCTAAAATAATATTAGATATGTTAACTAAATTACTTGGCTAATAATTTGAAAAATATACCTTATTAATGTATAATAATAAAAAAATACGATAAGAATTAAATAGAGGTGATACATTTATGGAATTAGAAAAATTACAAGAATTGGAATTTTTTAAAGATCAAGATTTAGCATATGCATTTGATGGTCTAACAAAGGTATTAGACCGTGAAATGATATTAAATTATGCAAAATATTTAATTAAAAAGAAAATACCTTTTACTATTTGCTTAGCAGATATTGATAATTTTAAAAATGTAAATGATGGCTATGGCCATATGATGGGTGATATAGTTTTAGCAAGATTTGCTAAGCATATCAATGATATTATTGCAGATCGTGGTGTAGTAGGTAGATATGGTGGAGATGAATTCATGATGATTTTACCTAACATCACTGAATATAATGATGTTTGGTCTATTTGTCATGAAATCAACATGAAAACTAATGAAGTTAAATTTGATAGAGCAGAAGACCTATTCATTACACTTACTACAGGTATTTCAAGATATCCAATTGATGGACGTGATTTTGATACATTACTTGCAACTGCAGATAAAGCATTATATCGTGGTAAGATGAAAGGAAGAAATTGCTTCATTATTTATCTTGCAGCTAAGCATGCACAAATAATGCTTAAAACAGATACTGAAAAATCTTATACATCTATGGAGATGCTATCAAGAGTAATAAATATCATGACAAAGAATAAAGATATTAAAGCTAATATTGATAGTGTACTTAGATTTTTCATATCTTATTTACAAGAAGATCATTGTGCAATTGAATGTGATACTAAAACATGTGCGGAAGCAAAGCATGTTTTATGTACAACAGGCAATTTTAGACATATTGATCCTAAATTAACAAGAAGAGAAATGAATTCATATGGATTAATGTTTTTAAATAATACTAAAACATTATTATTAATTAATTCAAAGCCATTATATGAAGAATTAAAGGAACAAAATATTTTATCTTTATTCTCATTTGATATTAAATATGGTGATAAGGTTTATGGTGTATTAAGAGTTGATTCACCAAATCAAAGAGTTTGGCAAGCAAAGGAAATGGATTTATTTACAGTTGCAGCTAAATTAATAGCTTATGAATTATATAATCAAAATTTAACATTAGAAGAATTATATAAAGATTAAAAAAATCAGTAGAAATTTAATAATCAATTTACCTTGCCCCCTTCCCGAAAAAAAGTCGGGGGGGGGGGGTAATTTATAATTTTATTATTACGTCAAAATGGACCTAGGGTACTAGGTCCATTTTTTAAATATAAAAGTAATAATTAAGAAGGAGAAAGTTATGAAAAAAATATTATGTGAGATGTGTGGGAGTGAAAATTTAATGAAGCAGTCTGGGATGGTTATATGTCAAGATTGTGGAATGAGGTATACAGTAGAAGAAATAAAAAGCAAAATAGGTAGTAAAAACAATCAAACTGTTAATAATACCAACAAACTAACAAATTATATAGAAATGGCTCGTTTTGCGAAAGAAGCAGGAAATTACGAAGAAGCTGAAAATTATTGCAATAAAATTCTTGAAGAAAATCCTTTAAATTATGAGGCATGGATGATAAAAGGTTATGCCACACTTTGGCAATCAACAATGGGTAAATCTAGAGAATATGAAGGTATTCAAGCATTTATAAAGGGTATAAAAAATGCTCCTAAAGACGAAAAAGATAATCTTATAAGAATCGCTAGTGATCAAATATCTAATGTTTCTTTAGCTAGAATTATATTAAGAGCTGAGTCTTTTGAAAAAAATTTATACGAAGATGATGTGAATGGTTTTATTAATGATGTTCATATAATAATAAAAATAATTGATAGTTTTTTCGAAGAAACAAATGCATTTGAATATTTTGAGGATTATCTAACACCGATTGCAAAAACAATAGTTTCGTCTGTTATGAAATCCTATAATGAAGTTGTTATTCCAGATTATCACGATTGTTATGAGGATTACAATTATCGTCCAAATAGAGAAACATGGATGACATTTGTTGAGAGATCAAATCTTTGCCTTGATTTACTTTACCTAGCATTGGATTTGTTATCTGATAATGATGACTTTAGGATACCAACTTATTTTTTTATACGAAGTGTTCACAAAGAAGTGAGATTTTCTTGCTCTTACGATTATATTTTTAAATCTTATGGCAAATCTTGGTATGAAGCAGATAAATTGGATAAAAAAACACAGGATAGTCATACAATTGCTAAATGTAATATTGAAAAGAAATTATTTGATTTATCAAATGAATTATTAGATGAAATTGATGAAAAAGATAGCGAAATTAATGACGAAAAAACAAAAAAACAAATTGGAACAGCTGAAAGCATTGTGAAAGTATACAATAGTTTTTTAAAGGAAGATTATTTTGAAATTCCTATTGAAATTGGTAATGAATTGAGAAAGAAACGTCAAGATATAATAGAAGCAATCAGTAAATTAAAAAAGAATAAAGAGTCTCTTGGCATTTTTAAGGGTAAAGAGAAAAAAATTATTCAAGAAAACATTGATAGGTTAGAGAGCGAACTTACAAAAATAGGTAATAGATTTACAAAGTTAGCAAATGATATAAAAGAAAAATACACTAATCTTGTTTCTAAAGCACAAAAGAAAATTAAATATTTACAAAGTAAAAGTTGATATAAAAATAAAGGACTCGCTGAGTCCTTTATTCTTTATAATTATCAATTTCTTTTTTTAATTCTTCAATAATATTTTCTTCTTTAATTTTTCTAATTATTTCACCTTTTTTAAATATTATTGCTTCACCTTTTCCACCTGCAATACCAAGGTCAGCCTCTCTTGCCTCACCAGGACCATTTACAACACATCCCATTACTGCAACGTGGATTTTTTTATTTACAGTATATAAATAATCTTCAATTTCTTTTGCGATAGGAATTAAATCTATTTGTGTTCTACCACAAGTAGGGCAAGAAGTTAACATAGGCATATTATTTATTAAATGAAGCTCATTTAATATATTTTTTGCAGCCTTTATTTCTAAAATAGGATCAGCAGTTAAAGAAACTCTTATAGTATTTCCAATACCTTCATTTAATATTTTAGAAATACCAATAGAAGAAGATATTAATCCTTTAAAATCTGTTCCTGCTTCAGTAATTCCTACATGAAGTGGATATGGGAATTCTTTAGCAGCCTTCATATATGTTTCATAACATAAATCTATATTAGATACTTTAATAGATAATACAATATCATGGAAATCTAATGCTTCTAAAATATCTATATGCATTTTAGCAGCTTTAATCATATTATCAGAATTAAGCTCCCATCCCTTTGGTAATGAGCCACCATTTACGCCAATTCTTATTGGTATATGCTTTTCTTTAGCCTTAGTAACAATTTCTTTTATTTTATCCTTATTAGATATATTACCAGGATTTAATCTAATTTTATCTACACCTTGTTCAATTGCGATTAATGCATACTCAGGATTAAAATGAATATCTGCAACAAGTGGAATATGGATTTGTTTTTTTATTGCCCCTATAGATAGGGCATCTTCCTTATCTAGGCATGCAACACGAACAATATCACATCCATATTTCTCTAATTCTAATATTTGCTTAACAGTGGCATTAACATCCTTAGTTTTAGTATTAGTCATACTTTGAATTAATATAGGATTATTACCACCTAATAATTTATTTCCAACCTTAACAACTTTAGTATCATTACGATAATACATTTTTATCACCTTCGTTATAATTATATATTAATTAATGATTAAAAAAATAAATATTTTCACATTTGTTAAAATTCTATTGAATAACTAAAACTATTTGGTATAATATTAAAGTAAATCTTTAGGTCTGGAGGGATAAAAAGATGCGTGATTTAGTTAAATTAGTTTGCAGTGAATGCAGCCATGAAAATTACTATACAGACAAGAACAAGAAGACTACTCCTGAAAGAATGGAGATTAAGAAATATTGTCCTAATTGTCGTAAGCATACTGTTCATAAGGAAAAGAAGTAATTTAAACAATTATTAAAATGCCCCTAAGCTAGGGGGCATTTTTAATTGTCTATTTTACATTTGGGCCCAAATGTGATATTTTATGTTAAATTATATTTTATATTATTTCGTATTTGATTTTTTATAAATAAAAGATATAATACAGCCGTAAAGGAGTTTTATATGATTAAGATATTTGTTGATTCTGCATCATCTATTAGAAAGACTGAAGCAGAAAAATTAGGAATAGAGCTTATTTCAATAAGACTATTATTAAATAATATAGATTATGAAGATGGTAATTTAGATATAGATGATTTTTATAAAGTATTACTTGCAACAAAGGAATTCCCTAAAACATCATTACCTAATTTATTAAATATTGAAGATAGAATAAGAGAAGAGCTTGATAAAGGTAATGAGGTTTTAGTTATTACTTTATCAAGTAAAATATCTGGATCAAATAGTGCAATTAAATCATTATTTGATGAAGATGATAAGGTATATGTATATGATTCTATGGCTGCAGTAGGTGCAGAAAGAATTTTAGTATATGAAGCATTAAAATATAAAGATACTAAATCAATGGCTGAAATCATTAAAATATTAGATGATTTAAGACCAAGAATTGTTACAGCTGCAATACCTGAAACATTAGAATATTTACACCGTGGTGGTAGATTATCAAAATCTGAATATTTACTTGGCTCAGTATTACATATTAAGCCTGTAATTGGATTTAAGGATGGTGGCGTACATTTAATTGCTAAAAAGCTTGGTTTAAATAAAGCTAAAGCATATTTAAAGGAAGCTTTAAAGGAAGCTGATTTAAATTATCCAATTGTTCCATCATATACTTATAGAAATGATAATCTAGAGGATGTTATTAAAACATTAGATGAGAAGACTAAAGCATCTATGATTGAGCAAGATAATTTATCTCCATCTATCGCAACACATTGGGGTCCAAATGCATTTGGATTTATATTTGTAAAAAAGAATTAATATGATTGAAATTAAAACAACTGGTTATTTTTTTACTAATAGCTATATATTATCAAATGATAAAAAAGAATGTATTATAATAGATCCAGGTCTAGATTATAAAAATGTTGCATCATATATTAAAAATAAATATGATGTTAAAGCAATTTTATTAACACATGGCCATATGGATCATATTGATGGTATTCAATATTTTTTAGATACTCCTATATATATGACTAAGGAAACTAAAGAAATGGTTTATGATTCATATGAATCTATTTATGATACTGTAGGAAGAATAACACCATATAGCTATGGTATGCTTAATGAGCATATCATAAATGATGGTGATATATTGTCTTTAATAGGATTTAATATTAAAGTAATTAAAACACCAGGTCATACATCAGGATCATGTGTATTTATATTAGATAATATTATGTTTTCAGGTGATACTATTTTTTATCATTCATATGGTAGAACAGATATGCCAACAGGAAATCAAAATCAAATATTTAAATCAATTTTAAATATTTTAAATACATTTCCTGATGACATGGTTATATATCCTGGTCATGGTAATGAAACAACTATAAAAGAAGAAAAGAAATATTATTGACATTGAAAATAAATATTATTATAATTTTATTTGTAAATCGTTGATAGGGACTAAATAAAAGTGATGATTATAGAGAGTCTTTGTTAGGTGAAAAAAGATATCTAGCTTTTAGGAGGAACACCCTTGAGAGGCGGAAGAATTAAGTAGAACCGCACGTTAGCCGCGTTAAGGTTTCAAGTGTCGTATTATTACGAAATTAAGGTGGTACCGCAGGTTATTCTTGTCCTTAGACTAGTTCTAAGGACTTTTTTATTTAGGAGGTTATATGAGAGAATATAGAGTAATTAAGGATTATAAGTCACTATTATCAATTAAAGAAACTGAAGATGCAATTAAATTTGTAAGAGATAATTTTGAGCATATGCTATGCAAAAAATTAAATCTATCTCGTGTTTCTGCACCTTTATTTGTTTTACCTTCAACAGGTTTAAATGATAATTTAAATGGTTTTGAAAGAAGAGTATCTTTTAAAATTAAAGGTATTGATGAGGAAGCTGAGGTTGTTCAATCTTTAGCTAAATGGAAAAGAAATGCATTAAAGGAATATAATTTTAATGTAGGTGAAGGTCTATACACAAACATGAACGCAATAAGATGTGATGAGGATTTAGATTATATTCATTCATGCTATGTAGACCAATGGGATTGGGAAAAGGTTATTTTAAAAGAAAATAGAACTAAAGCATATTTAAAATCTACTGTTAAAAAGATTTATGATGTAATTAGAAAATTATCTATTAAGGTAAATGAAAAATTCCCTGCAATAAAGCATGATTTACCAAAAGATATTACATTTATTACATCTAAGGATTTATTAGAACAATATCCAAATTTAACACCAGAGGAAAGAGAATTTGAGGCTTGTAAGAAATATAAAGCTGTATTTGTAATGGAAATTGGTGGTAAATTAAAAAATGGTCTTCCTCATGATGGAAGAGCATTTGATTACGATGATTGGAAGCTAAATGGCGATATATTATTATATAATGATGTATTAAATATCGCATTTGAAGTATCATCAATGGGCATTAGAGTTGATGCAAATTCAATTGTAAAGCAAGCTAAGGCTAAAGGTGAAGAAGCAAATTTAAATAATAAATATGCTCAAGATATTATTAATGGTGTCCTACCATTTACAATTGGTGGCGGTATTGGCCAATCAAGATTATGTATGTATATGCTTAAGAAGGCACATATTGGTGAGGTACAATCTTCAATTTGGAAGGATGAAGATATTAAAAAATGGAAAGAAGAAAATATTAATCTTCTATAATAAAATTTAAAACATTAGTAAAACCATAAGTCAAAGAAAGACTTATGGTTTTTATTTTAATATTGTTTATATTTTATTATGTGTTTAGAAGATTTTAGCACTTTTTACTTGACAGTGCCAAAAGTTAGTTCTATAATATAATTGCACTTGGAAAGAAGAGTGCTAGAGGTGATCTTATGCTAGAAAAATTATCAGATAGACAGAAGCTCATTTTGAAGGCTATTATAGAAGAATATGTTACAACTAATGAACCAATTGGTTCTAAGGTTTTAACAGAGAAGCCTTATTTACAATTTTCATCTGCGACTATCAGATATGAAATGCAGCATCTTGAGGAAGAAGGATATTTAAAGAAGACACATACATCTTCTGGTCGCGTTCCTTCTGAAGCAGGATATAGATATTATATTGATCATTTATTTATTAGAGATGACAATGTTAAAGATTATTATAAATATATTGATGATATCTTTGATCAGCCATTCCTTGATAAAGAAAATGTATCAAAGAAATTATGTGAAGTAATATCCAATTTAACTGGTTATTATTCAGCAGTCATTTCAAGCCCGTCTGATTTAGCAAGTGTCTTAAAGCTTGAAATAGTACCTTTAAGTGAAAAAGAAGCAATTCTTTTGATTGTTACATCTTCTGGTAATATTCAATCTCAAAGAATTGAAATTCCAAGAGGATTTAAGATGGATGATTTACTTCGTATCATGTCAATGTTTGATAATGCGATGTATGGTCATTCAATTTATGAAATTAGAGATATTTTATCTCAGGAAGCATCTAAGCCTCGTATTAGAGAATTAGTTGATTTTAGAGATGATATATTAAATTTCTTAATTAAAGCATTTGAAAAATTCATAAGTGGTGATTCATATGATTCTGGTCTATCAAAATTATTTAATCAACCAGAATTCCAAGACCGTGACACTATGCAAAAGCTTATTAAAGCAATTGATGGTGAAATTATGAAATCATTCCAAGAAGATATTGATTCAGGCTTAAGAATAAGAATTGGTAGTGAAAATAATACTGATGGCTTAGAGGATTGTTCAATCATTACAATGCCATATACTATCAATAAAAATGAAAGAGGATCAATTATCCTTGTAGGACCGCTTAGAATGAATTATCGTGCAACAATACCTTTACTTGAGTATATCGCAAGTAGTATGTTGAAATTAAATAAAGGGTAAGGTGAGATAATTTGGATAAAGAGATTAAAGATTTAGAAAATGAAGAAATGAAAGAAGATGCACCTTCTATAGAAAAAGAAGATAAAAAAGCTTCTAAAAAAGAAAAGAAAGAAAAGAAGGATGCAAAAGATATTGAAATAGATAATTTAAAAAAAGACAAAGCTGAGCTTGAAGCTAAATATAATCAGCTAAAGGATGATTATGTTAGATTACAAGCTGATACATTAAATTTCAAAAAGCGTCTTGAGGATGAGGATAAATTAAATAGAAAATATGCATCTCAAGGTGTTGTAGGAAATTTACTTCATCCAGTTGATATGTTAAATCAAATTGTTAACATGCCTACTGATGATCCAAATGTTAAAAATTATCAAATAGGCTTCCAAATGATATCTAAGCAATTAATGGATATATTAGAAGCTGAAGGATTAAAGCATTTTGATTCGTTAGGTAAAGATTTTGATCCTAAATATATGAACGCAGTTGAAGTTTCTGAGGACAAGGAAAAGAAAGAAAATATTGTCCTTAAGGTATTACAAGAAGGATATATGTATAAAGATAGAGTACTTCGTCCTTCAATGGTTGTAGTAAATAAATATAAGAAAGAAGAAAATAAAGAAGCATCAAATGCTGATGCATCTAGTAATGAAAAGGAAGGTAATTAATTATGGCAAATAAGGTTATTGGTATAGATTTAGGTACAACAAATTCATGTGTAGCAGTTATGGAAGGAAAGGATCCAAAGGTTATTCCTAATGCCGATGGTTCAAGAACTACTCCATCTGTAGTAGCATTTAAGGGTGATGAAATCCAAGTTGGTGATATTGCAAAAAGACAAGCTATTACTAACCCAGATACAGTTTCATCTATTAAAAGACATATGGGTGATGCAAATTATCATGTTGAAATTAAAGGAAAGAATTATACTCCACAAGAAATTTCAGCAATGATTTTACAAAATTTAAAAGCTACAGCTGAAGCTTATCTTGGTAGCAAGGTAACTCAAGCTGTTATCACAGTTCCAGCTTATTTCAATGATTCTCAACGTCAAGCAACTAAGGATGCAGGTAAGATTGCAGGTCTTGAAGTATTACGTATCATCAACGAACCTACAGCTTCAGCATTAGCTTATGGTATTGATAAGACTGATAAGGAACAAAAGGTATTAGTATTCGACCTTGGTGGTGGTACATTCGATGTATCTATCCTTGATCTTGCAGATGGTACATTTGAAGTTCTTGCAACTGCAGGTGACAATATGCTTGGTGGTGATGATTTCGATAAGGCTATTATGGATTGGCTTGTTGAAGGATTCAAGAAGGATAATAATGTAGATTTATCAAAAGATAAGATGGCTATGCAAAGATTAAAGGATGCAGCAGAAAAAGCTAAGAAGGATTTATCTGGTACTACATCTGTTGAAATTTCATTACCATTCATCTCTATGGGTGTTGCAGGTCCATTACATTTAACTCAAACATTAACTAGAGCTAAATTTGAAGATTTAATTTCTGGTTTATTACAACGTTGTTTAACACCAGTAAGAAGAGCTTTACAGGATGCAAAGCTTACTCCAGCTGATCTTGACCAAGTATTATTAGTTGGTGGTTCTACAAGAGTTCCAGCTGTTCAAGAACTTGTTAAGAAGGAACTTGGCAAAGAGCCTAATAAGTCAGTTAACCCAGATGAAGCAGTTGCTATTGGTGCAGCTATTCAAGGTGGTGTATTAACTGGTGATGTTAAGGATGTATTATTACTTGATGTTACACCATTATCATTAGGTATTGAAACTCTTGGTGGTGTATTTACAAAGCTTATTGATAGAAATACAACAATTCCTTGTTCTAAATCACAAGTATTCTCTACAGCAGCTGATAATCAGCCAGCAGTAGATATCCATGTATTACAAGGTGAAAGACCAATGGCTGCAGATAATAAGACTTTAGGAAGATTCCAATTAGGTGATATTCCTGCAGCTCCAAGAGGAGTTCCTCAAATCGAAGTTAAATTTGATATTGATGCGAATGGTATCGTTAATGTTTCTGCAAAGAACTTAGGTACTGGTAAGGAACAAAAGATTACAATTCAATCTGGTTCAGGATTATCTGAAGAAGAAATCAATAGAATGGTTAAGGAAGCTCAAGATAATGCAGAAGCAGATAAAAAGAGAAAAGAGGAAGCTGACCTTGTTAATGAAGCAAGTCAACTTGTATTCCAATCTAAGAAATCATTAGATGAGCTTCAAAATGTAGATCCAAATGAAAAGAGCAAAGCTTTAGCATTATGTGATGAGCTTGATAAGGCTGTTGAATCTAAGGATTTAGCTTTAATTCGTACAAAGAAGGATGAGCTTCAAAAGCTTATGAATGAAATTGCTACAAAGGCATATCAACAAACTGGTGCTCAAGGACAAGCACAAGGTGGAGCTGATGATAATAAATCTGATGCACACAAGGATTCAGTTGACGCTGATTTCTCAGATGTTCAATAAAAAAATAAATGTGAAGGGCCAAGCTGCCCTTCACTAAAGTTTTAGGAGGCTATATGGCCAAGAGAGATTATTATGAAGTATTAGGTGTACAAAAAGGTGCTACTCAGGCTGAAATTAAAAAAGCTTATTTTAAATTAGCTAAGCAATATCACCCTGATGTAAATAAAGAACCTGGTGCTGAAGAGAAATTTAAAGAAATAAATGAAGCATATGAAACATTATCTGACGAACAAAAGCGTGCAAGATATGATCAATATGGCTTTGATGATCCAACTCAAGGCTTTGGTGGAGCTGGTGCAGGCGCTGGAGGCTTTGGTGGCTTCGGAGGCTTTGAAGATATTTTCAGCCAATTCTTTGGTGGTGGTGCAAGAAGACAATCTAGCACAGGACCAAGACAAGGAAGAGATGTTGAAAAAAGTATGTCAATTACCTTTGAGGAAGCTGTTTATGGTACAAAGAAGCGTGTAAGATTATCAGTTGATGATGATTGTATCCAATGCGGTGGTACAGGAGCTGAAACAAAGGCTGATATGAAGGTATGTCCAAAGTGCCAAGGTCGTGGAAGAGTAATAATTCAACAAAGAACAATTTTTGGTTATTCTCAAACTGAAACTGTATGTCCTGATTGTAAAGGAACAGGTAAAATCATCACTAAAAAATGTAAAGCTTGTGGTGGTAAGGGTCGTGTTAGAACTACAAAGGATGTTGATATCAATATTCCAGCAGGTATGCAAACAGGTATGACATTAAGAATGCCTGGCTATGGTGAAAGTGGCTATAATGGAGGTCCTTCTGGAGATTTATATATCTCATTTGTTTGTGGAGAGCATCCAGATTTCAAGCGTGAAGGACAAGATATTATTTTAAATATTCCATTATCATTCACTCAAGCAGCTCTTGGTGATACAATTAAGGTTCCTACAATTGATGGTGATGTTGAGCTTAAAATTCCAGCAGGAACACAGCATGGAACAAGCCTTCGTCTTCGTGGTAGAGGAACTAAAAATCCAAAGGGTGGCTCAGGGCGTGGAGACCAATATGTTATTTGTAATGTAAAGGTTCCAACAAACCTCTCATCAGAAGAGAAAAAGATTTTAAAGGATTTAGATGCTTGTGAGAAAAAGGAAGCTAAATCTCCTTGGGAAAACTTCGTATCTAAGTTCAAAAGAATATTTAAAGGATAATAAATGCGCAAATTTTGCGCATTTATTAATTTATAAATATTTTATATTTATTGTTAATCTTGAAAGACAATTTAATTATTGATATAATACATTTAGTTTGTTTAAGGAGATTTTTTTATGGAACAAAATCATTTTGATGGACTTGATGAAGTTGAAATGGCTCCAGTTAAGAATGTTAATGAATCTAAAGAGCCAAAAGAATTTGAAAAATTATTAAAAAAAGAAGAACATAGACAATTATTAATGAAGGCTATTAATTTAGTTAAATTTGGTTGTTTTGAACAAAAGACTGAATTAAAGATTGATTTTTCTAGAATGGAAAGAATTGATTCAAATAAGAAATTCAAAGGATTATATACTTTATATCGTAATATCGATACTAAGCAATTATGCTTTGTAGCTGCATTAGTTGAAAATAAAGTAAATGATTATTTTGAAAAAGAAGAAACAACTAAAGATGAATCAGTTTCTTTAGATGCAACTTTAGATGATGAAATTAAAGCTGAAGAAAAAAGAAAAGAAGCTGAAGCTGAAAAGGATCAAATTAATTCAGCAACACCTTATTCATATGATGTAATTTATGTTGATTTAATGGATGATGAAACATATAAAAAGGTTATGCATGCAGGTAGAAATAATATTTCTAGCATGTTAAATGTTTTATATATAATCGCATTCGTAATGCTTGGCGTTGCTTTATTTGGTGCATTATATGTATTTATTTATGATTTAGTTAAGCTTGAAGGCGCTAAATTCGTTGAAAAATTATATACAGCATTTGTATATATGGCACCATATCTTGCTGGTATAACTGTTGCAGTACCTACACTTATTTTAGCAAAGATCTTATTTGATAAATTTAAAGATAAATAAAAATAAATCGGCAACATTGCCGATTTTTTTAAAGGAATTATATGAAAGTTGGATTTATAACATTAGGTTGTAAAGTTAATATATATGAATCAAATGCTTTAAAGGATGAGCTTATAAAGCGTGGCTATGAGATTGTTGATGTAAGCGAGGATTGTGATTGCTTTGTAATCAACACATGCTCAGTTACAAATCAAGCTGATAGTAAATCAAGAAAAATGATTAGCAAATGTCATAGATTAAACCCTAATGCATTATTATGTGTAATGGGCTGTTATTCACAAACTAATCAAGATGAGGCTATGGCACTTGAAGGAATAGATATTCTAATTGGTAATGGTAATAAGCATATTGTTGCTGATAAGATTGATGAAATGATTAATTTAAAAGAAAGGACAAAATATGTTTCTTTCTTAGAAATGTTAAAGCATAAAGATTATGATAATTTAACTGTTACAGAATATGATCACACAAGAGCCTTTGTAAAAATAGAGGATGGATGTAATAATTTCTGCACATATTGCATTATTCCTTATGCAAGAGGCCCTGTAAGATCTAAAAATACTAAAGAAGTAATAAATGAGATTAAAAATATTGTATCTTTAGGATATAAAGAGGTTGTATTATCAGGTATTCATACAGGTCATTATAATTATGATGGCATTAATTTTACTAAATTATGTAAATTAATATTAGAGGAAGTACCTAATCTTGAAAGATTAAGAATATCTTCAGTTGAAATAAATGAAATAGATGATGAATTTATTGAATTATTAAAAAATAATCAAATAATCGCAAATCATCTTCATCTACCTTTACAGGCAGGATCTAATCATATTCTTTCATTAATGCATAGAAGATATAATAAAGATTATTTCTTATCTAGAATTAATAAAATAAAAGAAGCAAGACCTAATATATCTATTACAACAGATATTATTGTAGGATTCCCTGAGGAGACTGAAGAAGACTTTAAGGAAACAATGGAATTTTCAAAAGAGCTTGGCTTTTCAAAAATTCATGTTTTCCCTTATTCAGCAAGAAGGGGTACTCCTGCCGCAAGTATGAAGCAAATATCACCAGATATTAAAAAGGATAGAGTTAAAAGATTAATTGAATTATCTGATAAATTAGAAGAAGAATATTATAAATTATTTATAGGAAAAGAAACAGATGTAATATTTGAACAAGTTTATCAAAATAACCTTGTAGGTCATTCTTCTAATTATTTAGAAATATCTGCAAATTTATCTAAGGATTATATTAAGAAGCACTGTATTGTCAAAATAATAAAATATGAAAATAAGAAATTAATATCAGAGCTTATAAAAGTAATAAATTAGACTAAAAGGAGATTGGTTACCGATTTCCTTTTTAATTTTTCGCATTCTCAAATTACAGAATGATAGTGCCTAAAAATGCTACACATGGTTCTATAAACTAAATTTATTTTAAAAAAGCTAAAAAAATAAAATATTTCATTTTCACAAACAAAAATATATAATGTGTCCTTAAATCACACACATTATTAAAAGTCAATGGCATTTTAAGGCAAAAAGCTATAAATTTTTTTTATTGAAAATATGAAAATAATTCAATGTTACAAAAACTAATTATAATATATTGATATATAAATTTTTTAATGTTAGAATGTGTTTACTCTTCCGTTTAAAGGAAGCTGAAATCGATTCATAGGAGTACTTGAAATGATTAACAAAAAAGATTTTCAAATAGGTGGTATTCAAAAACTCACCCTACTTGATTATCCTGGACATGTTGCGGCAATCATCTTCACAAATGGCTGTAACATGCGTTGCCCATTTTGTCACAATTATGAGCTTGTTGAAAATCAAACTCAATTAGATGATCTTATTTCTATAGAAGAAGTAATGGATTATTTAATTAAAAGAGGAAAGGTACTTGATGGAGTAATTATTACAGGAGGTGAGCCAACAATACAAAAGGGACTTAGAGAGTTCATATTAGAAATTAAAAAGAATACTAATTTATCTATTAAGTTAGATACTAATGGTCTAAATCCTGATGTATTAGAAAAACTTCTTGATGATAAACTTATTGATTATGTAGCAATGGATGTAAAAGCTAATTATGATTTATATCCAGAAATAACTAGAATTAAAAATATAAACATTGAAAAGATTAAAAAATCTATTCAAATTATTAAAACGAAGGCACCTAATTATGAATTTAGAACTACAGTTATAAAAGGATTTCATAATTTAGATAATTTAAAAGATATTATTAATATAATTGGATCAGATTCTAATTATTATTTACAAAAATTTATTGTTAGTGAAAATGTGCCTGTTAAATCGCTTGGTGAATATAGCGATAATGAAATGCTTGAATTAAAAGAAGCACTTAAGAAATATTGTCCTTTGATTTCTGTAAGAGGACTTAAAATATAAATTTAGTAGTAAAGAAAGGGAAAGTTAACTATGTATAATGTAAAAAATAGAGACGGAAAAATTGTAAAATTCGAAATTGAAAGAATTAAAAAAGCTTTAATTGAAGCTTTAGATGCAACAGATACACCTTATAATGAAGATATCGTTGACTTTATGGCATTAAAGGTAACAAGTGATTATCAGCCAAAGGTTGTTGACGGTTGTGTCAATATTGAAGACATTCAAGATTCTTGCGAAAATGTATTAGGAAAGAGCGGCTACCAAGAAGCAGCTAAGGCTTTCATCCTTTATCGTAAGGTTCATGAAAATCAAAGAAAAATTGGCGAAACAATGCTTGACTATAAGAAGCTTGTTAATAGCTACTTAAAGGTTGATGATTGGCGTGTTAAAGAAAATTCAACTGTAACATATTCAATTGGTGGTTTAATTTTATCTAACTCTGGTGCAATCACAGCAAATTATTGGTTAAGCCAAGTATATGATAAAGAAATTGCAGATGCACACAGAAATGCTGATATTCATATCCATGATTTATCAATGCTTACTGGTTATTGTGCAGGTTGGAGCTTAAAACAGCTTATTACTGATGGTTTAGGTGGTGTTCCTGGTAAGATTACATCTTCACCTGCAAATCACTTATCTACATTATGTAATCAAATGGTTAACTTCCTAGGTATTATGCAAAATGAATGGGCAGGAGCACAAGCATTCTCATCATTCGATACATATCTTGCTCCATTTGTTAAGAAAGATAATTTAACTTATAAGCAAGTTAAGCAATGCATCCAATCATTCATTTATGGTGTTAACACTCCATCTAGATGGGGAACACAAGCTCCATTTACAAATGTTACTTTAGACTGGACAGTTCCAAATGACCTTGCAAACTTAAACGCAATCGTTGGTGGCAAGGAAATGGATTTCAAATATAAGGATTGTAAGAAAGAAATGGATATGGTTAATAAAGCATTCATCGAGGTTATGATCGAAGGTGATGCAAACGGAAGAGGCTTCCAATATCCAATTCCTACATATTCTATTACAAGAGATTTCGACTGGAGCGAAACTGAAAATAATAAATTATTATTTGAAATGACTGCAAAATATGGTACTCCATATTTCTCAAATTACATCAATTCAGATATGGAACCTTCTGATGTAAGAAGTATGTGCTGCCGTTTAAGACTTGATTTAAGAGAATTAAGAAAGAAATCTGGTGGTTTCTTCGGTTCTGGTGAATCTACAGGTTCAATCGGTGTTGTAACAATTAATATGCCAAGAATTGCATATCTTGCAAAGGATGAAGCAGATTTCTATGAAAGACTTGCAAGATTAATGGATATTTCAGCTAGATCATTAAAGGTAAAAAGAGATGTTATTTCAAGATTACTTGATGGTGGATTATATCCATATACAAAGAGATATCTTGGAACATTCAATAACCATTTCTCAACAATTGGTTTAGTAGGTATGAATGAAGCAGGCTTAAATGCTAAATGGTTAAGAAAAGATTTAACTAATAAGGAAGCTCAAAAATTCGCTCAGGATGTATTAAACTTCATGAGAAATAAATTATCAGATTATCAAGAAAAATATGGTGATTTATATAACCTTGAAGCTACACCAGCTGAATCAACTTCATTCCGTTTAGCTAAGCATGATAAGGAAAGATATCCTGATATCATTACTGCATCAAAGGCTGATGAAACTCCATATTATACAAATTCTTCACACCTTCCAGTAGGTTATACAGAAGATATGTTCACAGCTTTAGATGTTCAAGATGATCTTCAAACATTATATACATCAGGAACAGTATTCCATTGCTACCTTGGTGAAAGAATTGAAAATTGGCAAACTTGTGCAGCATTAGTTAGAAAGATTGCTGAAAATTATAGATTACCATATTATTCAATGTCTCCAACATATGCTGTATGTCAAACACATGGTTACATCAATGGTGAAACTTATGTTTGTCCAGTATGTGGTAAAGAAACAGAAGTATATAGCCGTATTACAGGATACTATCGTCCATTAAAGAACTGGAATGATGGTAAGGCTAAAGAATTCCAAGATAGAAAAGAATATGATATGAAATATTTTGTTAAATCTAATGAAAAATTAACAAAAGTAGAACCAGCTCAAGAAACACAAGATAAGAATTTAGATGTATATAAAGCACCTCAAGCTTCATCAAATGATGATGTAAGAGTAATTCTATTTGGTAGAAAGACTTGTCCAAATTGTAAGATGGCAGACCAATTATTAACAAAGAAGGGTGTTCAATTTGAAAAGATTGATGCTGAAGAAAATGTTGAATTAACAAAAAAATATGGCATCAAGACAGCACCTACAATGATTGTTATTAAGAATGGTGAAGCTAAGCAAGTTGTTAACCTTTCAAATATCAAAGGTGAAATTGAAAATTTATAATTAGGTGATAAAGATGCAAGATTTAAAAGTATATGACACCATAGTTATTGGTGCCGGTCCTGCAGGTCTTACATCCGCTATCTATCTATTAAGAGCAAGAAAACAAGTTCTTATATTAGAAAAACAATCAGTCGGGGGTGGCATTGCGTCTACCCCCGCTATTGAAAATTATCCTGGTTATCAATTAATCTCAGGCGAACAGCTTGCAGATCATATGTATAACCAGGTAATGAATCTTGGCGGAGAATTAGAAGTGTGGGAAGCACAAAAAATTGAAGAAAATGGCTTTGATGGCTCTGGCAAATTAGTTTGGAAAATCGATACAGATGGACCTAGCTTTTATGCAAGATCAATCATTATCGCAACAGGTAATACATATCGTAAAACAGGTCTTCCTCGTGAAGAAGAATTTATAGGTCATGGTATTAGCTTTTGTGTAACATGTGATGGCGCATTCTTCAAAGACCAGGTTGTAGCCGTACTTGGTGGTGGAAATTCAGGTGTAACAAATGCCCTTGAATTATCCGAAATTGCAAAAGAAGTAATTGTATTACAGGATTTAGAAGATTTAACTTGTGAAAAGGTATTAAAAGAAAAATTACTTGATAAAAAGAATGTTAAAGTATTCTATAATACTAAAATTAAAGAATTCTTAGGTGATACAGATTTAAATGGTATTAAGCTATTAGTTAATGGAAAAGAAGAAGAAATTAAAGTTGATGGCTTATTTATATCAATTGGTCTTATTCCTGCAACAAATTTCTTAAAAGGCTTTATAGACCTAAATGAAAGAAATTATGTTGCATCAGGTGAAAATTGTAATACTAATAAGCAAGGTATATTTGTAGCAGGAGATGTAAGAAATAAAGCTTATCGTCAAATCACTACTGCAAATTCAGATGGTACAATTGCCGCACTTGAAACTGAAAAATATTTAAAAAATTAAAAAGTCCCAAAATTAAGGTGAACCCCATAAGTTGGGCCAAGTAGAATTGGAAAGACTTATGGGGTTTTTCGTATATTAAAACTAGGAGTTAATCATAAAAAGGCATCGCTTTGTAAGGTACCCAATAATTTGGACTAGATAATTAAATATTATAATTGTGATAATGATTGTTTAAATATATTAGATGAATTAAAGGAATATTTATTTAAGTAAATGTGAAAGGATTAATATGGAGAAAAGATATAATTATATTGACAATTTAAGATTTATATTAGTTTTTCTTATTGTTATATACCATATAGCTATGGCATTTAACACATGGTGTGAAGCTAATTATATATTTATAGAAGAATCTAAGCCATTATCAAGTATAATTGTTTTTTTATCTCCTTATTATATGCCTATATTATTTTTACTTGCTGGAATATCAAGCTATTATTCACTTAAAAAAAGAGGATATAAAACATTTATAAAGGAAAGATTATTAAGACTTGGTATACCACTAATATTTTCAATATTAGTAATAGTACCAATATTATCCTATATCGCAGATATTTTTCATAACAGTTATAATGATAATTTCTTTATGCATTATTCTATATTCTTTACAAAATATACTGATTTTACAGGATATGATGGTGGATTTAGCTTTGGACATTTATGGTTTATTTTAGTTTTATTATTAATATCTATAATAACTTTAATTCCAATAAGAATAACAGAATTAATTAAAAATCAAAAGATTAGAAAAATATCACTTATAATATTTTCTATATTATCAATTATAATTATGATTTTAACATTTGATGTTAAATTATTA
>JAILBI010000134.1 GCA_024681175.1 Acholeplasmatales bacterium | reverse complement strand
CATGCATCTTTCATTACTTCATAATCTGAATTTGAACCCATTATTACGCCAACTTGAATTGCCATATTATTTTTCCTCTAATATTTCAAATAATTTCTTTGCAGCTAGTGCTGGACCTTCATGCTCCATTCCTGGAACAGCTAATCTTGTATGAAGATTACCAACTGGTACACCTGTTTTAAATAATTGATCAAACATCTTATCAATAATTACTCTAGTTTGAGCTTCTCTTTGAACAGGTCCGAATGGATTTGCAAAGAATGATTCAGTCATACCAAGCTCTTGAGTTGTACCCTTTGCACGTCTTGCACCACGAATGAAGATTTGCTTTGCTTCTTCAGGAGTTTTATAAAATTCAACTTCTGATTCACATTCTTCATCATAATTATTTGCGTATAAATACATATCTACATTGTAGCCTTCCATAATTTGTGAATATGTTGCTACAGGAATAACTAATCTTGAATTTGTCTTATCAGGGTTCATGAATATAGCTCTATCCATTTCTCTATAAGCATAACCAGATGTCATATCATCAAGACGAACGAAGGCACCAATTTCAGTACCATATGCCTTAACCTTGCCATCTTCAATCTTAAATGTACCCATATCATCAAATACAGTTAATTGGTTAGAGATATTATCTCCTGCCATTTCTGATAATGCTTCTAATGATTCAGATTTACCTGCACCTGAATCTCCCATGATTACGATATTCTTCTTTTGACCATCTCTCATAGTGATATGAACACATGCACCATGAATTGGTAAGAAGCCATTATCAATCATCTTTGTATTATATAAAGTTAATAACATCTTCTTCATATAACCAAAGTAATCAATAGATGAATCATGTGGTGCTAAACCAACATAAATATCATTTTCTTTATCATAATAGAATTCAGATTCACCATCATATTCACCACCAAATATGTATAATAAATCTGGCTTTTGACCTCTACATGAAGCTAATGGTACGAATTCAAATAAGTTACCAATTGTAATACCATGAGCCATATAATCTCTATGGAAATAAACATAAGCTAAAGCTGAACCTACTCTTGCAGCATAGCAATAATAATTTTTAGCTTCAAAATTATCTTTAATTCTATAAATAGGATTTTCTTTTGCTTCTGGATAAGTACCAGTTCTCTTATTCTTTGCAGAATATGAAATGAATGGTGGACGAATTACGATAGATTCGATAGCTTCACTTTTTGCTAAGAATGAATAAATAGAATCCTTCTTCATCCATTCATTTCTTGATAATAATAATGAAGCATTTACACCTGCTGGTAATTGTCTATAAATAGAGAATTTTTCACCATATAATTTTTCTGAAATAGTTCTATATGTTGATAAAACAACATTATTAAATTCAGATTGAGCTTGAATGAAAGATGTAGCTTCAACACCATCTCTTGTTACTCTTGACATAACAACAGAATAACGTTCAATCTTTCTCCAATAATTGTAGAAATCTTGAACTAATCCATATAAAACTAATCTCTTTTCAACTACTACTTCTAAATTTTCCATCTTAGCTAAATCATTTGAAGATAAACAGAAAACTAATTTGAAAATTCTTACTAATCTTTCAACAACCTTTTTCTTAGGGAAATAATCTAATAAAGGTAAGAATGATTGATTTTCTGTTTTATATAAATGATTAATATATCTTCCTAATACATCAGCAAAACAATCAGAACTTAATACTTCAATTTCGTTCTTACAATATTTTTCTGAAAAATTCATTACTACTTGTTTATCGTTTAAAATATATTCCATAAATCTAAATAATCTCCTTCTCTTTAGAATAATCCAACAGTTACACCGTTGATTATATCCATCTTATTTGCAGCAGGCTCCTTTGGTAAGCCTGGCATAGTCATAATATCTCCAGCTAAAGCAACAATAAAGCCTGCACCAATTGATGGTTTAACCTCTCTTATTGTAATCTTAAATCCAGTAGGACGACCTAATAATTTAGGATTATCTGATAAAGAATATTGCGTTTTAGCTATACAGATTGGTAGGTTATCCCAACCATTTTTAACTAATGTTTTAATTTGTGATTTTGCTTTAGATGCAAATTCAACACCATCAGCACCATAAATTTCTTTTGCAATTGTAGTGATTTTATCTTCAATTGAAAGATTTAATTCATAAATAGGCTTAAATGTTTTTGCACCATCATGTAAATCAATTTCTTCTAATACCTTATCAGCAAGATCAAGGGCACCTTCGCCACCTTTGACAAATACTTCAGATAATGATACCTTGTGTCCATTATCCTTAGCCCATTTTTCTAATGCTTTAATTTCTTTTTCAGTATCTGAATAGAATCTATTAATAGCAACTACATAAGGTAGGTTATATTTCTTTATATTTTCAATATGCTTTTCAAGGTTAGAAACACCTTTCATTAAAGCATCTATATTTTCTTCTTGTAAATCAGCTTTTAAAACACCACCATGCATCTTTAACGCTCTAATTGTTGCAACTACAACAACACATGAAGGCTTAATATTTGCTTGTCTACATTTAATATCTAAGAATTTTTCTGCACCTAAATCTGCACCAAATCCTGCCTCAGTAACAATATAATCACCGAGCTTCATTGCATATTTTGTTGCAATTACTGAATTACAGCCGTGTGCAATATTTGCAAAAGGTCCACCATGAATAAATGCAGGAGTATGTTCAAGCGTTTGAACAAGGTTAGGCTTTAATGCATCTTTCATTATCAAAGTAACCGCACCAGTTGCTTTAATATCATCAACTGTAACAGGAGTTTTATCATAACGATATGCAATAACCATTCTTGCAACTCTCTTCTTAAAATCTTCAATTGAAGAAGATAAGCATAATACAGCCATCATTTCAGATGCAACAGTAATATCAAAATGATCTTCTCTTGGAACACCATTAGATGCACCACCAAGACCAACAATTACATTACGAAGTGCACGATCATTCATATCTAAACAACGATGCCAAATAATTCTTCTTGGATCAATATTTAATTCATTTCCTTGTTGAATATGGTTATCAAGCATTGCAGCAATTGCGTTATTTGCTGTAGTAATTGCATGTAAATCTCCCGTGAAATGAAGATTAATATCTTCCATAGGAATTACCTGTGCATATCCACCACCAGCTGCACCACCTTTGACACCCATTACAGGACCAAATGATGGTTCTCTTAATGCAACAACTGTCTTCTTACCTTTTCTTGATAAAGCATCAGCAAGACCAATTGTCGTCGTACTTTTTCCTTCTCCTGCAGGAGTTGGAGATATAGCTGTTACTAAAATAACTTTGCCATCCTTGTTATCAAAATTAATTGCTTCAGGAGTAACCTTAGCTTTATATTTTCCATAAAATTCAAGGTCATCTTCGCTAATATTTAATTTAGCTGCAATATCTTTGATATGATTAATTTCTGCTTTTTGCGCAATCTCTAAATCGCTTAACATAAATTTCATCTCCTGTTTGT
>JAILBI010000129.1 GCA_024681175.1 Acholeplasmatales bacterium | reverse complement strand
TAATACAAATTTAATATCTATAATTGATGATAATTATAAAGATAAAGATATTAATATCATTAAATTTAATATTTAAATCAAGATTAACATCTTTATTTTCTTCATTTTGTAAAGATGAAACAATCATTGAAGCAATATCATCTTCTTTTACTTGTATTTCATCATCAGATGATGAATCTTTAATTGGTTCTAATGATTTATATTTCATAAACCAATCATAATATTCTTGATTAAACTGAACATCATCATATGTAAATGTATCTACTACATTTGTTTTAGTTTCAGCTTCTACACCTTTAGCTTTAACTACATATGTTTCTTTAATTGCTTGTTCAAGTAAGGTGTAGTTTTTATCAATTGTAAATGTTATTTCTATTTTTTTAAATTTAGGAACTATTGTACTACCTGATGATGTAATAATTTCTCTTCTATACCAAAATGGAGCCTTATCTCCAGCTGGGTCTAGATGGAAATTAATTGAATAAGTACCATCATTATTGTCTTCTACAATAATATCTTCCTTATTCAAATATGTATCATCACAAATAATATAGCCGTTAGCTTGAAATGGATGCCAGCCATATCTTCTTTGCATTTCTTTATATGTTACACATTCTGGATTTTTATCTGTATTCCATGTAGCGGTTGTATTATTAATTTTTTTAGCACTTCTTGCTAAAACCTTGTCTTCTATTTGAGGAAAATAGAATCTTTGAGTTCCAAGAGAAATCATACCTGATGAAATAGTAGAAATCATTGCAGAGCCATTTTTAATAACACGTTCATTTGCAATCTTTTGTGTTACTACTGATGCATCTGCCTTACCTTTAGTAATTACTTTAAATTCTTTACAGTTTGCAACATTATATAATGTGTACGCAATTACATCAGTTGCAGAATGTTCAGTTGGTAATTTGCCATCATTTGGAGCTTCTATTAAAGTAGTTTGATATTTAGCATCTATATCTTTTAATTTTACTGGATCTTTATTTATTTCAACAATAAAATATATTGCAACTACGGCAATTATTGTTAAAAGAGTTCCAATGATACTAAAGATAATGATTTTCTTCTTTTTCTTTTTCATTATTCTTTCCTCAAAAAGTAAAACATACTTTACATTGTATTCATTATATACCTTTTTTTTAAATAATTAAATATATTGCAAAATAAAAAAGGTATCCATTAAGATACCTTGTCATTTATATAGTGGCGGAGCAACGGTGATTCGAACCATTACACTTTATAATCATTATCACTTCATTTTTTTAAATACTTGTAATTGGAAGTGCAAAAACATCTTTATCTATAGTGTATATTGAATCTGTATTACATATTATACATGATGAACCCTTTTTATATTTAGTATCCTCCAATTGTCTGAAAGATTTAATATCGCTTTTATTAAATGATATGCCTGATTTGCATTCAACATAATGAAGTGTCCCATTTTCTAAGATTATTAAATCTATTTCATTTTGATTATTATCACGATAATAATAGAAATTTTCTTTTAATCCATTATTTCTATATGATTTTTTAATTTCATTTACTATGTATGTTTCAATAAATCTTCCTGCAAATATGGATTTTTTCAATACTTCTTCATTATTTAATCTAGCTAAATAGCAAGCAAGTCCTGTATCGTTAAAATATATCTTTGGCCTTTTTACTATTCTTTTTACAATTGATAATTCATTGTATGGTTGCAATAAATAGATTATTTCACCAGCAATTAGAACACTTACCCATGATTGAATTGTATTTACTTTCACACCAACTGCTTTTGCAATTGTATCATAAACTAATTCTTGACCAGTTAGTGATGCTAAAATCTCCATAAAGTTTTGAAATTTCATTTTATCTTTTACATTTATCAATTGAGATACATCTCTTTCGATATATGTATCTACATAATTGGAATAAAAAGACTCTGTATTTATATCTAGTTTGTCATACAATTCAGGATACATTCCTCTAACAATCAATTTGTAAAGTTCATCTACACTGATACGATAATTTGATATTCTTTCTTGATTTTTAACAGGATCAATATCAAATTTCAATTCTTCCTTACCATAAATTTCTGATGAACTTAATGGTGACATTCTAATTATTGAAACTCTTCCTGCCATTGATTCAGTGACACCCTTCATCAATTCATAAGCTTGTGAGCCTGTCAATATATACATACCATTATTATTTCCAGTCTCAAGTTTTTGCTTATTAACTATTGACTCAATAACATCAAAAAGTGCTGGTGCATATTGAACCTCATCAATTATTAAAGGCCAGCTATGCATTTTTAAAAATAGTTCTGGATCATTAATCGCTTGAGTTCGCTCTCTTCTATCATCCAACGAAACATAATTAAAATTATATTCTTTTTTTATTTCATATGCCAAAGTTGATTTACCAACTTGTCTAGCACCTGTAATTAGTGTCACTGGTTTTGCTTTAATACTTAATTCTATTTGTTTTTTTATTGTTCGTTTTATCATCGCTATCACTTCCATCAATAGTATAACATAGTATTTTTTCTAATTCAATTGTAAATTATACTAAATTATTTAAAAAATAAAAAGGCATCAATTAAGATACCTTGTCATTTTCAAGTTGGCGGAGCAACGGGGATTCGAACCCCGGCACCAGTTACCCAGTCTATTTCCTTAGCAAGGAAACCTCTTCAGCCTCTTGAGTATTGCTCCAATAAATATGCTTTTTGATTATAACTTAAAGAAAAATTAAAGTCAATAAAAACATAGTGTCTATTGTATATTAAAAATTGAAAAAGAGACCCAAAGGTCTCTTCTTAAATTGCTAATATTTTATCTTCTATTTCTTTTAATATATCTTCATGCTCAGATAAATATTTTTTAGCATTTTCTCTTCCTTGGCCAATTTTTTCATTATTATATGAATACCAAGCACCTTGCTTATGAATGATATCAGCTTCTGTAGCCATATCAACAACTTCACCTAAATGTGAAATACCTTGACCATATAATAATTCAACTGTACAAGTCTTAAATGGTGGTGCAACCTTATTCTTAACGATCTTAATATTTGTCATATTACCAACCGCATTTGTACCATCCTTAATTTGCTCACCACGTCTTATTTCAAGACGAATTGATGCGAAGAATTTTAAAGCTCTTCCACCAGTTGTTGTTTCAGGGTTACCAAACATTACACCAACCTTTTCTCTTATTTGGTTGATGAATATTGCAACGCAATTCTTCTTTGCAATTGCACCAATCATTTTTCTCATTGCTTGGCTCATTAATCTTGCTTGAAGACCTACATGGTTATCACCCATATCACCATTTAATTCTGCTTCCGGAACTAATGCTGCAACTGAGTCAATTACAATTACGTCAACAGAACCAGATTCAATTAAAGTTTGGGCAATTTCAAGTGCTTGATCACCTGAATCAGGTTGAGATAGAATTAAATTTTCAATATCTACACCTAAATTTTTTGCATATACAGGATCAAGTGCATGCTCAGCATCAATGAATGCTGCAAAGCCACCTGCCTTTTGTGCGTTTGCAATTGCTTCAAGGGCAAATGTTGTCTTACCAGATGATTCAGGACCATATATTTCAATGATTCTTCCTTTAGGGTAACCACCTACACCTAAAGCCTTATCTAAAGCTAATGAGCCTGTAGGAATTACATCTACCTTTCTTTCAGTCTCATCGCCAAGACGCATTACGCTTCCCTTTCCAAATTGCTTTTCAATTTGCTTCATCGCGTTATTTAACGCTTCTAATCTGTCTTTATCAGCCATATTTTTAATTACCTCCATTATATATATGAGTAAGTTTTTGCCAAAAATTTTAAAAAAATTTGAAAATTTTTAAAATTTTTTTTAAACTGACTCTAAAATAATGTCTTTTGAGTTAATAAAATATTCAATTCCAGATACAATTGTTAATATTAACGCAACAGCCATTAATGATCTTCCTATTACATCTATCGCAATACAAGTGTGGGCAAAGAACATAAATAATAATGCAAGCATTGTTGTTGCTGTTTTATATTTACCCATCTTAGCTGCAGGAATAACCTTTCCCTTTGAGGCAGCCATCATACGAATTCCAGATACTGCAAATTCTCTTATTAAAATAATCATAAATGCCCAAAATGGCATCATATCCTGAATGAAGTTAGGTAAATCTTCTGCCCATGATGCAACTAAACCATTATCAAGCATAAATAATACCATCGCAGTAAATACTAATACCTTATCAGCTAGAGGATCTGCAAATTTACCAAATGTAGTAACTAATCCTTTCTTTCTTGCAATATAGCCATCAAAGAAATCAGTAATTGATGCTACAAAGAAAACAAAGAAATTAATGAACATTGATAAATTAATACCATAATAAAAGCCTATCTTACCTTCTATTACAAGAGTCTCTCTAAAATATGGTATATAATATATAACTATCATTACAGGAATTAATATAATTCTAAACATTGTTAATTTATTAGGTAATGTCATAAAAACTCCTTCAAAATCTTTATTATTATAACACATTAAATTATATTTAAGT
>JAILBI010000101.1 GCA_024681175.1 Acholeplasmatales bacterium | reverse complement strand
AATTAAATTAGGTAATTTGAATAACTTTTTTATATATGTTATAATCATAAAAATATATTAAAGATTGGAGAATTTTATGTATTCTAAAGAACAATTAGAAAAATATGCATATTTTAATAATTTATTTGTCAATTATGATTTAGATTTATTATTAGACCCTTTAACAAAAATAATACAAAGAACTTATATTCTAGGTTTTATAAAAAATTGTATTGAGAATAAAATACCTTTTACAATGGGTATTTTAGATTTAGATAATTTTAAAGCTATAAATGATAATTATGGCCATGCTTCAGGTGATGGTGTATTATATGATGTTGCACAATCACTTTCAAATTATCTTGGAGAAGATGGACTTGTTGGTAGATATGGTGGAGATGAATTTATTTTTATTTATTTAAAATCAAATGATTATAAAGATATTCATGCACTATATTCAGGAATGTATGAAAACTATTGTGTATTAAGAAAAAATGTTAAATTAAAAAATTGTTCCCCATTTATTACAGGAACTATTGGTTCTGCTTCTTATCCACAGGATGCAAATAATTATAATGATTTATTCTCAATGTCTGATAAAACATTATATAGAGGTAAAATGAAAGGTAGAAACTGCTTTATCATCTATGTAAAGGAAAAGCACCAAGATATTAAGGTTCATAGAATTAAAGCATTTGATTTATGTGATACATTAAAAACTATTGAGCATATATTTTCTGTACCACTACCTTTAAATTTAAAATTTAAAAAGGTTGCGTTATTTTTACAGGATGAATTAAATGTAACAGACTTATTATATGTTTCTTCTAATAATGAATTAATTGCGGCATCTACTGGAAATAAATTAGGTAGATTAAATGATTTATCAGATATTTTAGATGAAACAGGCTTCTTCCAAACATTTACATTTGAAGATATGAAAAATAAAGATAAAACATTATATAATGCCTTAAGACAGGATCATGAGACATCTTTATTATTAACTAATATTCAATATTCTTCTATTGTTTACGGCTATTTAATGATTTATATTAATAATAGCCAAAGAATTTGGCAATCTGATGAAAAAGCTATGCTTCTTTATTTATCTAAATTAATTGCATTTGATATAACATTATCAGATGATAAATCTTTACAATAATTAAAATAAGAGTCTCGTTGAGACTCTTATTCTTTTTCATTTAAGATATTTTCTAATATTTCTATTGCATTTTTTATACAATCATCACAAGAACATAATACCTTTCCTGTTTTAATTCCTTTTAAATCAGAACATATTAATGCACCTGATTTCTTTTCAAATTCATCAACTAAATTAGCTGATAATGTCATCATTCTTTTTTTAGATTCATTTAATACACCAAGAAGCATATTTGCGGCAATTAATGCTCCACATGTACCTTTCATATTACCCATTCCTAGTAAAAAGCCTGATGATAATTTTAATATATCCTCTTCTTTAATATTTAATTTATCCTTATAAGCCATTAATACTGATTGAGTACAATTATAACCACTATGCTTATATTTTATAGCTTCTTCTATTCTATTCATTATTTCATCCTTTTAATATTTCTTATAGCCTTTGGTATATATTCAATTATTTTAGATATTGTTAAGCATTCTTCTTCATAATCCTTTGTTGCAAGTGTTGCAATATAACCATGTAAGAATGCCGCATAAGACATTTTTTTAATTAAATTACATTTTAAATATGATGTAACACCTGTTAATATTCCAGCTAATGCATCACCAGATCCCGCCTTTGCAAGTGCTGTATTTCCTGAATAATTAATATATAAATTATTACCATCTGTAATAATTTCTGATGCTGATTTTAATATTAAATTAATATGATATTTTGAAGAAAAAGCTAAAGCTAGATTAATCATATTTTCTTTAATATATGAAAGATCATATTCATTATTTAATAATCTTTTAAATTCTTGTAAATGTGGTGTTAATATAACATCACATTTTTTATTATTTAATATATCAATACCATATTTAGATATTGTATTT
>JAILBI010000091.1 GCA_024681175.1 Acholeplasmatales bacterium | reverse complement strand
AAGCTTTGGTATAACATAATATCTCACGATACCACCTCTCTTATATTTTAAAAGAATAAATCAATATAATTTATATCAATTTATAACATTTAAGTCAAGTATAACAAAAAAATAATTATGATTATAATTATTATATGGTAGAATATATTTAGTTATTAAATTCATTTTATATTTATAAGAGGAAATATGTACACATTAGACGAATTATTATTGTTTGAAAATTTAACATATTTAGCTGATGTACCACCATTTAGATCACCATTTGGTTTTGATGATTTAACTTTAGGAGAATTTTTAAAAAGAATCGATTTTGAACAAATTGATGATGAAAAAGATTACGCATCATTTATTACAGGCTATGACTGGAAAAATATGATTACAGCCATTTTAAATAAGCCTCATATGACAAAATGCATAATGAAAGAAACTCACGTTGACCAAGCCTATGGTGGAGGGTTGGGCTTTTCTTTAGTATTCTTAAGTGAAGATTCTAAAGAGGCTATAGTTGCCTTCCGTGGTACTGCGACAAATGAGTGGACAGATGATTTTTTAGGTGCCAATCAAATAGATTCTTTACAACAAATAAATTGTCTTGAGTGGTATAAGATGGTTTATAATAAATTACATTTAATAGATTATCATGTGACTGTTGTAGGGCACTCAAAGGGCGGAAACAAAGCCAAATATATAACTATCTTAAATGATACAGTACAAAGATGTGTCTCTTTTGATGGACAAGGTTTTTCTGATAAATTTATGAATCATTATAAAGATAGAATATTAAAAAGACAAGACGTTATAGAAAACCATAATATCGATTATGATTTTGTAAATATTTTAATGAATGATATCGGAGTTAAAAATTATTATTTTGGTTATGGCTATGGTCATGGCGGTTTTGCCGAGTCACACGCCCCAAATACCTTTTTTGACTTCTCTTCTTTAGGAAATTATGAAATGCGTCTAAATCCAGATGGACAAGCATCTGAAATGAAAGTCTTAAGTCAATTCATAAACAGTATGATAAGAAGTGCTTATGACGATAAAGAACGAAGTGAAAATAATAAATTAGTCGGTACTTTAGTTGAAAAAGGATTTTCTATTATAGAAAAAGAAATCTGTTTAGAAGACTTTATTAAAGTATTATTCGATTTAGTATCAAATGAATTATATAAAGAAAATTTTGCATATTTGATATCTTATGTCATTAAATATGCTAAACAAAATGAAGATTTTATTCCAGCTCTAAAAGGTGTAATGAATCATTTTAATAACGAAAATGGTGTTAAAATAATTGATGTTGTCGCTGATTTAGTCAATTCTAAAAAATTAAATGCGATATTAAGCGTATCTAATTTCTTAATTAATCACGCCAATAAATTTATATGTAAAAGAATTCAATCATATTTAATTAAAAAATATGATATAACATTATCTATTGATCAAATTCAACAATTGTTACAAATAATATCTTTAATTAAACAGACTATTAAAGAATTAGAAATTAATTTTGATGGTTCTGGTATTACTGTAACTGAATCAGTTATAAATGAAAATGATATTGATGATAAATTAGATATAGTAGTACTTTCAGGTGGCTTATCATATGAACGTAATATGTCTTTACATACAGGATATATGGTATATAAAGAATTAATGAAATTAGGACATAATGTAATTCTTCTTGATTCATATATGGGATATGGTGAGGAAGAAATTTTAATTGATAATCCATTTAGTGATTCAGAAAAATACAGTCTTGAAATATCAAAAATTGAAGATGATATACCTGATTTATGGGCTGTTAAAAAAAGACGTATGTCTGATTCTACTTCTTATTTTGGACCAAACGTCATTCAAATTTGTAAAAAAGCTGATTTAGTATTTTTAGCACTTCATGGTGAAAATGGAGACAATGGTAAAGTTCAAGCGACATTTGATTTGCTTGGTATAGATTATACTGGCACTGATTACGCATCAAGCCACATTTCATCAAATAAGATGCTTTCAAAACAAATATTTAATGAAAATGGAATTAATACTTGTAAGGGATATACATTAATTAAAGGAAATAAAATATTAGAGCCTAAAGATTTAAATATTAATTATCCTGTAATAATTAAACCAAACAATGGCGGTATAGGCTTAGGTATAAGTCTTGCTAAAGATAAAAAATCTTATTATAAAAGCTTAGATGAGGCTTTTTTGTGGGATGATGAAGTCTTAGTTGAAGAATACATTAATGGGCGTGAATTTTCAGTTGGTATTTTAGATAATAAGGCACTACCTGTACTAGAGATTCTTCCACTTAATTGTAAAAATAGAGATTTAGGAGATAATTTAGATGTAATAAAGGCTAAAAGATGCCCTGCCGAAATAGATGAACATTTATCAAATAAATTACAAAAACTTGCCTTAAAGGCTTCAAATTCACTTAATTTAAAATGTTATTCTAAAGTCGATTTCATCCTTAAGGATAGTGGCGAAATTATATGTGTAGAATGTGATTCACTTCCACAATTAAATCCATATTCTTATTTGGCAGTAATGGCTAAAGAAGATGGAATAACATTTGATAAATTTTTAAGTAAAATAATTCAATTATCACTTAACAAAAAAATGTAAGCTCGAGCTTACATTTCTTTTTTTTATTCTGTTTTTTCTTTAATATCTTCTTTTTCTACAAGTTTAAAATCAGATTCATAACCAATTATATTTGTCACTTCATAACATTTAATTGCCTCTTTTTTATTTTTAAAATTCCTTTCACCTGCATCAATTACTTCTATTCTATCTTTTAATATCTCATAAACATCAGATGAAATTAATACTTGGTTTCCTAAAGCACTTGCCTCTATTCTTGAGGCAGTATTTACAGTATCACCTATGGCTGTAAAATCCATTCTAGTTTTAGAACCGATATTACCGATTACGGCATCACCAAAGTGGACACCGACACCAAATTCTAATTTTTTGTTATATTTTTCTTCTACATAATTTGAGATTTCTTTTCCTTGTTTAATTATGCCATAAGCTGCACATACAGCTTTAAAAATATAATCATCTAAATCTAGTGGGGCGTTAAAGATAGCCATTACACAGTCGCCTATAAATTTATCGACCATACCACCATATTTAAATATTTGTTTTGTCGCCATATCTAAATAGCCATTTAATACATCTACAACCTCTTCTGGCTTTAATTCCTCGCTCATCTTAGTAAAGCCTCTAATATCGACAAAAAGACAAGCCACATTTCTTTTTCTTCCACCTAAAGCTAAAGCTTCTTTATCTTTATCTACAAGCGCGTTACATACATCAGGTGAGATATATCTTTTAAATGTACCAATTACTTCTTTTTTACGCCTAAATTCATTATAATAATGCATAACAATTAAGGCGATAAAAGAAACAATTAAGATAAATAGTGGTATAGATATATAATAATATTCCATTAAATTATGATTAATCATCATAATTAAGAATAAACTTCCTATACCCAAAGCAAATACAATTGCCCCAATATAAAACACAAACGAAGCCATCAAAAATGTGACTATAAATACTAAAATGATATCGATAAATGCTACTTTTAAATCACTAGATTCTGTATATATTTTATTGTTTAAAAGTGATTGAATGATATTACACTGAACCTCAACACCAAACATCTCACCTATTGGAGAATTATAAATATCGTTAGATAAGCCTGTGTCAAGGGCGCTACAATAAGCACCAAAAATAACAATTGAATCATCTTTAATTTTTATATCATTTTCGATTAAATCCTTTAAAGAAATATAATTAAAACCTGACATAACACTATTTATATTTCCATCACTAGTATAATTTATTTCAGGCTTTGCATAATAATTAAAATAATATTTTTTAAATGATTTATAATCCTTTGGATTATCAAAATACATTTCATATAAAGAATAAGCTAAGCTATCATATTCTTTACCTTTAAGATATGTTTTTCGAATAGCCTCATCTTTATCTGTTACAGCATCTACATAACCTATACCTTTAGCCCCGTTATAAATATTTGAAGATAAACCATATGGAGCCTCACTTCTTGACATACCATTGACACCTAAAATAACATTGTGTTTTTTTAAGGCATTGCCAAATTCTAAATCGACATCATCACAACCATATTGATTATTAAAAATGATATCAAAGCCAATGGCCTTAGGGTGACAGCCAAGTGTGTCCCATTTATTTAATACATCAGTAAAATATCCTCTATATTCATATGCATTATATGAATTATATTTTTCTATTGTATCCTCATCAATACCTACTATAGTAATTCTTTTATCAGGAGTACCTTCCTTTTGATAAATTGAATCAGTCATATTATTATCTAAGGATTCAAATGGATTGTAGGCATTTGAAATTATACAAAATAATAATGTTAAAATAGTAAATATGCCACTAAATATTAAATTTTTATAATGAAATTTAAATATCTTTTTCATAATTTACTCCTAAATATTTTGAAAAAAACAAACTAAAAATATTATATCA
>JAILBI010000074.1 GCA_024681175.1 Acholeplasmatales bacterium | reverse complement strand
ATTATCATCTTCTCTATCCATAAATATCACCTTCTATATTAAATTATTATCGTTTTATTAGTATAATTATAACACAAAAAAATCATCGTGTGAAACGATGATTTATTCTAATTAAGTAATAATTCTATTCTTATTTTTATTATTTTTTCTAATAATTTTAATCTTTTATCATTTAAATTATATCTAGAATGCTTTTTAAATTTAAAATTGATTAATTTCTTAAGCATATCCTTTTGTCTTTTTGTCATATATTTTTTTGCAGTATCAATAAAATCATTATACATTACTGCATTTCTAGTCTTAGTATATTCTAATAAATTATCTAATGATTTAAATTCATCATTATCTACTGCATAAGGTAATAAGCCTGCACCATTGTCAAATATTGGTGCAAAGCTTATCGGCCTATTTGTCATATTATCAATAATTAAGCCAAAATTACCATAATGTCTATCTGTATTCATTATAACTGCATCAAATACAATCATATCAACAAAAGCTTCAAAAAAATCATTTCCTAATTCTTTTAAATATTTAATTACGGCATCCATACCACCTTTATTAACTAAATATCCTATAGGCATATATGAATGATTAATATCAGTAAATAATTTACATGTTGAGCATAATTTGCCCTTCCATTTTGCTAAATTATAATCAACATGATTAATATTCATTATATTTGCAATTTGTGATGCATAATATTCTGAATAAGGCTCTAGACCTGAATTAGAATATCCTGTTGTACCACTTTTATATAAATATATTTTACCATTTATTCTTCTCCAGCATTTTGCAAGCTGTCCTGTAGTAGTTAATTCAGGTGAAGACATAAATTTAGATTTAATGCTTGATCCATATCCTGTAAAGGCAATAAGACCTAATATGTTATTAAATCTATTATCATATAAATTACATTCTTTAAATGATTTATTAAAATCATCTTCACAAACCCAGTAAGAATCATTTAAAGATAATCCTTTACATATATCAATAATACCTTTTGTATTATTATGATTTAATCCTAATTTAGATAAGAATTTATCAACAAATTCTCTATTTTTAGGAACACTTCTTTTTCTTAACCATTCAGCCATTCCCTCATTTGATAAATCTAAATTTAAAGGTAATTTAGATTTATCACCTATGATTAAAAAATCTGATACTCTAAAGCCAGATTCATCATAATATATATTAAATTTAGCTAAAATATTATCATATTGTTTTAATAAATACATTATGATTCACCTAACCTTTCTACCATTTAATTTTAATATTAAATAGAATATACTTCAAATAATTTTTAATTATTTTTTAGATAATGGCATAGCTGTAACCATAGGGTTCCAGTCCTTTTCATATGCTTCTTTTAAATAATCTTCACATTCATTTAATAAATATTTTATTCTTGCAGGAATTACATTTAATCTTCTTAAACAAAATTCTACTTCCTTTTTAAATTGCTCATAGGTCATGTCCATAGAAAAATACCATCCTTTAACCAATTATAGCATAATTGAAAATTAGGATGGTATTTTATTTATTATTTTGAAAAGAATACTACACCTATGGCACCTGGTCCTACATGTGTGCCTATTGTACTTCCTACATTACAAATTGGAATATTATCTGTATTATCTTCCCATAGATGCTTTTCATCTTCTATATATTTTTTTAACATTAAATCAGATAAGCCTGAATATAATGTTGTGTAAGGCATAGAAAAATCTATGCTTCCTTTTTTATCTATTAATTCATTTAATAAATTATTAGCCTTTTTAGATCCTCTTGCCTTACCTACAAGCTTTACAACGCCATCTTCAACACTTATTACAGGCTTAATATTTAATAATTCACCTGCAAAGGCTGTAGCCTTTGAGATTCTGCCACCCTTTTTTAAATATTCAAGTGTTCCTACTACAGCTAAGATTCTTATTTTATTTTTAACTTCATTTAATTTATTAACTATATCCTTAATATTTAATCCTTCTTTAATTAATCTTAATGCATATAAGCATAATATTTTTTCACCTGCAGTTGCAGATAAGCTATCTACTACATATACCTTATCCTCAAATTCACTTGCGGCAAGCACTGCACTATTATATGTATTAGATAACTTAGATGAAATTGTTACAACAATTACTTCATCACCATTTTCTGTTAATTTTTCAAATGCTTCAGTAAATCTATATGGAGTTATTTGACTTGTTTTTGGTAATGTATCTGTTTCAATTAATTTTTCATAAAATTCTTTTTGAGTCAAATTAACTCCATCTAGATATTCTTGATCTCCAAAGCTAACAATTAAAG
>JAILBI010000052.1 GCA_024681175.1 Acholeplasmatales bacterium | reverse complement strand
TCCTTATCCACTATCTAATGAAGAAGATTCATTATTTAGAATTTATTTAAGTGATTTAGGATATTTTTCGTTACAAAGTGGTTTAGGTGCCGAGAATTTCTTGACAGAGTTAAAAAGTAATACATTATCTGGAATATTCTTTGAAAATTTTGTTGCTTGCGAATTAAAATCTAGAGGATATAATTTGTTTTATTGGAAAGGTAAATCTACATCTGAACTTGAATTTGTTATTCAATTAGACGGAAAGATAGTTCCTCTTGATGCAAAAAAGAATAAGGGAAGTTTAGATTCACTATTTAAATATAGAGAAATAAATAAAAATGAATTAGCGATTAAAGTTAGCCAAAATAAATATGGTTATAATGAAGATAAAAAATTATTAACGTTACCATTCTATTATTTGGGTTTTTATTTAGATAGTAAAAAACAATAAAAACTATCAATATGTGAAGTGACACGCTCACTCGCAAGAAAATGACATAAAACATAAGTATGAATGACCTTGTCAATTTTGGCAGGGTCTTTTATTTCGGTTGACAAAATAAAACATGTACGTTATAATGTACATAGAGGTGAGGAATATGCAAAATACAAATATTACAACTGCAAGAGTTGAATTATTTAAATTGGCATCATCATGTATTAAATATAATAATGTTATTAATATTAATACAAAAGAAGGTAATGTTATTATGCTTAGTGAAGAAGATTATAATTCTTTAATTGAATCATTATACCTTGCTGGAATCCCTGGTATGTATGAAAGCATTATTGAAGGAGTAAATACACCTATCGAAGAGTGTGTGAAAGTAGAATGGAAATAATCTTTACTAAGCAAGCGGTGAAAGATTTTGAAAAAATAAAAGCCAATCCTATATTGTTAAAAATAGTAAGATCGCTTTTAGAATTAATTGAAATTAATCCATTTTCTAATCCCCCATCTTATGAAAAACTTGTTGGTATTGAAAATACATATTCAAGAAGAATTAATATTCAACATAGACTAGTATATCAAGTGCTAATGGATATTAATACAGTTAAAATAATTAGAATGTGGCCCCATTATGAATAATAATTTATTAAAAGAAAAATTAGAATTACGTAAAATAAATGAAATGACCTTGTTAATTGATAAGGTCATTTGTTTTTCCTATGCCGTTATTAATCAACCATTAATAAGTCTTTTGTATTCCAAAAAAGAGTAAAATAGTGCCAATTATTAATTTTAATTGTTAATATAATAAAAAAATGATACAATAAAATAATACAAAAGATTTGGCGGGTATATATATGCAAAGTGAACAAGAAAAGAAAGAATATTATAAAGTCATAATTAAAACATGTTATATTGCTAATGTTGTATATTTATTAACACACATAATATACTTAATTTTATTCTTAATAATTAAGGTATATCCATTAGTTTATATAAATATAGGTAGCATATTAATTTATTCATTATGCTTTATAGTACTTAAAAAGAAGAAATATTATCCATATGCATTAATATGTGGAAATGAAATGTTAATATATATGTCTTTAGCATCAATTATAGTAGGCTTTAATTTAGGCTTTTATTTATGCATAATTGGTGTTTGTGTCGTATCCTTTTTCTCATCATATTTTGCTAAGGGAAAAGGTAAGATATTAAAATCTATTATTTGGTGTGGATTATCATTTACAATTTGTATAGTATTATATATTTATTCAATATGTAATGAACCAAAATATGTAGTTGATGGTGGAGCTAAAATATTTTTAACTATATTCCATATATCTGCTGTATTTGCATTCATTATTGCATATTTAACAACATTCTTAAACTATGCAATGAAGCTTGAAAAAAGAATACTAATTGAATCTAGAACAGATAAGCTTACTCAGATTCATAATAGATATGATTTATACAATTATATTAATTCATTAGATAATAAAAAGAATTATTCATTATCAATGTTTGATATTGACGATTTTAAGCATATTAATGATGTCTATGGACATTTATGTGGTGATGAAATATTAAAGGATGTAGCTCAATTTGCAAAAAATACATTTGATGATGATTTTGTTGCTAGATACGGTGGAGAAGAATTTATTATCATTTTAAAAATGAATGATGATATAAATGATTCATATAAAAAGATTGAAGAATTTAGAAAGAAAATAGAAGAACATGAATTCAAATTTGAAAATAATATTATTCATCTAACTATAACTATTGGTTTGGAAGCATATAATAATTGCCAAACAATTGAAGAATGGATTGGATATGCAGATAAAAAACTATACCAAGGTAAGACTGAAGGAAAGAATAGAACTATATATTAAAATATAAAAAAACTTATTAACAAATGATATGATATCTCCAAAGTAGACAAATAAAATAATTAAAAGAGAAAAGGATAACAATCCCCATGGGGATTTGCGATACCTCCAAGATTATTGTAAGTCTACTTTGGAGGTGGTTTTTTATGGGAAGAAAAGCAAAATATAGTAAGGAACTAAAATTAGAAATTGTAAAAAGGTATTTAAAAGGTGAATCTGCTTCAGCATAGCAAATGAATATGGCATGTCTAAATCAATGGAAAAAAATATAATGTATTGGGCACGAAGATTTGAAGCAATGGGGGGGAGGATTTGATTACTCCAAAACAAATAATTCGTATTCAAAAGATTTAAAAGAAAAAATAATAAATGAATATTTATCTGGGAAACTGAATTCTAATGAGTTGTCATATAAATATAAAATATCTTCCAGTTAAATAAAAAGATAATAGATTCAGTTATGAATTTGTTGATGGAACAGTTTATATTTATGGATCAATGATTCCAGTAATGGCATTTTTTGGTCTTGAATTATAATTTAATGCTTACAATTAGTCAAAAACACAATATAATACTTATGCAAGATTATATCAATATGTGAAGTGACACAGTTACTCGCAAGAAAATGACATAAAACATAAGTATGAATGACCTTGTCAGAAATGATGAGGTCTTTTATTTTTGTCTTGTCTTGACATTAGGGGATATATACCCTATAATAAAAATGGAAGGAGATGAAGAATTGCCGACTATTTCGTCGTTTTATGGCATTTTTATACTAATGCATTTGACTAGAAAGGAACATAATCCACCGCATATACATGCAATATATGGTGATTATGAAGCAACATTTTATATTGAAGATGGAGAATATATAATGGGGAATTTCCTAAGAATGGTAAAGTATTAGTAAAGGAATTTATTTTAAAGTACAAAAATGAGCTAAAGGAGATGTGTGATAAAGAAGTTTATAAAAAACTTCCACCACTACAGTAATTATGGTAAAAGCAATTAAATTAATTTTAAAAGAAAACACAACATTTGATTTATTCTTTTATGATGGGACTGTAAAAAGATATGATATCTTATCATTATCAGATAAGTTTCCACAATTAAACGAATTAAAGGATAGGAATCTATTCTTAAAAGGACATTTATTAGGTTGGAGTGGAGTAGTCTGGAATGATGAATTAGACATATCAGCTGAAACAGTATTTGAAGAAGGAAAAGATGTTACAAATGAATATGATGACACTGACATTTTAAACATCGTAATAGGATATCAAATCAAAGAAAAAAGACTTCAAAAAGAAATGTCTCAAGAAGAATTAGCTAAAAAAGCAGGGATAGATCAATCTGATTTATCTAAAATAGAAAGAGGCACTTTAAATCCATCAGTAAAAATGCTAAAAAAAATTGCAAAAGGCTTAGGTTTAAAACTTAAGCTTTCCTTTGAGTAATATTTGAGAAAAATATTGTAATTTTGACGAAATACGACGATTTTTAAATAGATTTTGA
>JAILBI010000029.1 GCA_024681175.1 Acholeplasmatales bacterium | reverse complement strand
AAAATCAAATTAAGGTACTAATTTTAACAAATAATATTATAAATATTATGAAAAATTGTAATTTGTATATATTTATGTTAAAATAATAAAGATTTGAGGTTTATAAATTATGAAGAATATCGTTGTCGCAATTGATGGTCCTGCAGGATCAGGAAAATCATCAATATCAAAATCTGTAGCAAAGAAATTAGGTTTCACAAATGTTGATACTGGTGCAATGTTTAGAGCTATTACACTTTATGTTTTAGATAATGGCCTATCACCAGATAATGGACCTTGGGATTTCTTAAAGGATTTAAAGATTGTATATACAGAAGGAAAAACATTTTTAAATGGTAAAGATGTTTCTAAAGAAATAAGAGAAGATAGAGTTACAAATAATGCTTCAGCAGTAGCACGTGAAGGAAAAGTAAGATCAAGAGTTATTGATTTTGAGCGTGAATCAAGAAATTATGGTAACATCATCATGGATGGCCGTGATATAGGAACTGTTGTATTCCCTGATGCGGATGTAAAGATTTATCTTGATGCATCACCTGAGGAGCGTGCAAATAGAAGATATAAAGAAAATACTGAAAAAGGTATGAAGGTAGATTATGACACTCTTTTAAAAGAAATAATTGAAAGAGATAGAAAAGATTCTACAAGAGAAATTGCTCCTTTAAAAAAGGCTGATGATGCAACATATATAGATACTACAAAGCTTTCTTTTGAGGAAGTTGAAAATTTAGTTCTTAAATTAATTAATGAAAAGGTGGACAAGTAATATGGAAAAACAATTTGATGAAATGGATTATGATTTTAAGAAAATTAAAAGAGGTCAAATAGTTGAAGGTGAAGTACTTGTTATTCAAGATAATGTTATTATAGTAAATCTTCATTATATATCTGATGGTAAGATGTATTTAGACCATTATACAAAAGATAAAAATATAACTTCATTTAAGCAGCTTGATATTAAAGTTGGTGATGTTATTAAATGTGAAGTAACATCAGTTAAAGAAAATGATGATTATCATGAAATTTTATTATCTAGATTAAATGAAGAAAAGAATGAAATTTATGAAAAGATTTCTAAATTAATGGAAGATAATCAAAAAATTACAGTTAAGGTATTAAAGGATGTTAAGGGTGGCTTTGTTGTAACTTATGAAGGTGCTGAGCTATTCTTACCTTCAAGCCAAGCTAAAAAGGATTTAAAGGCTAAGGATGAAATTGAAGTTAAAATCATTGAAGTAAATCCTTCTAAGAAAAAGGTTGTTGTATCATATCGTGAAGTTTTAAAGGAAGATGAACAAAGACTTGAAAAAGAAGAATATGATGCAATAAATGAAGGTGATACTGTAGAAGGTATTGTTACATCTGTTAAGCCTTATGCAGCCTTTGTTAATTTAAATCATACATATGGTATGATTAAAGCAAGAGATGTATCTCATGAATATGTAGATGTAACAAAGGAATTAAAAGTTGGTGATAAGGTAGTATGTAAGGTATTATCTAAAGAAAATGGTAAGATTCAATTATCAAGAAAGGCTTTAATGAAAACTCCATATCAGGAATTTGTTGAAAATCATAAGGTTGGAGATGTAGTTGAAGGTAAAATAACTGATAAATTAGATTTTGGTCTATTAGTTGAGCTTGCACCAAAATTAAAAGGATTATTACATTATACTGAATATTCATTCAATCCAAGAGAATATTTCTCTCAAGAGGTTGTAGGAAATAATATTAAAGCTAAGATTATTAAATTTGAAGATGATAAAGAAAATATTGGTCTTTCAAGAAAAGCTTTAACTACTAATCCATGGGATAATGTTAAATTTAAAGAATATGAAACAGTTGAAGTCGAAATCACTGAAGTAAATTCTAAAGGTTTAATTGTTACTGTTAATGGTGTTGATGGATTTATTCCTAAGAGTGAAGCATTATCATATGATGATAAGGATAAGGACCTTGAAGCTTGCTACAAGGTAGGCGATAAGGTATCTTGTATGGTAATTGAAAATAAGGCTTGGAATTTAAAATTATCTATTAATAGATTAAAAAAGAATGAAGAAAGAAAAGGCTATATTGACCATATGATTGATAAAGAAGATAAAGCAACAATTGGTGATATAGTTGAAAAAGAAGATAAATAATTAATTGGTAGGTGAAAATATGTTACCAAAAGTAGCGTTGATAGGTAGACCTAATGTAGGTAAATCAACCTTATTCAACCGTATTATTGGCAAACGTCTATCCATTACTGATGATGAGCCAGGTGTAACAAGAGATAGAATTTATTCTCGTGCTACATGGCTTGATAAAGATTTTTTCCTTATTGATACAGGGGGCATTGAATTATCTGATGCCCCATTTTTAGAGGAAATAAGAGCACAGGCTGAAATCGCAATGGAAGAGGCTGATGTAATTGTGTTTGTATGTGACACAAGACAAGGTCTTACAGATGATGACAATTATGTTGGAAGAATGCTTCATAAAACTAAAAAGCCAGTAATTTTATGTTGTAACAAGGTTGATGATAATAGATTTAAAGATGATATATATGATTTTTATGCTTTAGGATTTGGTGATCCTGTAGTATGCTCATCAACTCATGGTATTGGTGTAGGTGATTTATTAGATTTAATTGTTAAATCATTACCAACTAAATTAGATGATGAAAAGGATGATTCAGTTCATTTTTGTGTAATAGGAAGACCTAATGTAGGTAAATCATCTTTAGTAAATGCAATCTTAAAGGAAGAAAGAGATATTGTATCTAATATTGAAGGTACTACAAGAGATACAATTGATACTAAATTCCAATATAAAGGAAAAGATTTTACAATCATTGATACTGCAGGCTTAAGAAAACGTGGTAAGATTTATGAAAATATTGAAAAATATTCAGTAATTAGAGCCATTGATGCAATATCAAGAGCGGATGTATGTGTTTTAGTTGTTGATGCAGAACGTGGCTTAATTGAACAAGATGCCCATGTTGGTCAATATGTTCAAGAAGCTAATAAGCCAGTTATTGTTGCAGTAAATAAATGGGACACAGTAGAAAAAGATTCTAAAACAATGAAAAAATGGGAAGATAATGTTAAAAAGGTATTTTCATATCTTCCATATGCACCAATAATTTTTATTTCTGCATTAGAAAATAAAAGGATTGATACATTATTCCCTGAAATAGAAAGAGCATATGATGCTTATCATAGAAGAATTCAAACTTCTGTATTAAATGATGTATTCTCAGATGCGATTGCTATGTTCCCAGCAGCTGAGTGGAATAATGGTAAACCAAAGCTTTATTACATATCACAGGTTGGAATTAACCCACCAACATTTGCGATATTTGTTAATAATCCAGCATTTATACATTTCTCATATATGAGATATTTAGAAAATCAATTAAGAAAGAATTTT